>JAICVT010000288.1 GCA_025935235.1 Ktedonobacterales bacterium
CCCGGCTCACGGGAGTCGTCGAGACGCCACACGCGGCCATTGCCAATGTAGCGATCAGCGTGACCGTCAGCGTGAGAAGACCAGCCAAGCGATACCATCGAGCGCGCCGAGTCATCTGCGCCCCGTCCTTTCTGGCGCGCGTCTCCCGCTCTTTCGCGTGTTGGCAGCGCTGCCACCTCTCATGCGCTCTCGTGCGAATCTTCCGTCAGCGCGAGCGCGATAGTGCGCCTGCGGCCGCCTATACGACATCGTGGCGCCTGGCGTGGACGATCCCGTCACAAAGCGCGCACGCAACCTCCCAAATCGCTCACGAAAGGCGTATGAGCGCCTGCTCCCGTTTTCCTTACAGAGGCGAACCCAGGCTGGCAAAGTCACTCCCGACGCGGTTCACCGTCTCTACCGACGACGGCGTGGCAAGGGCGCGTCAGGTTGAGGACGCCGGGCGCTCATCGTTGCAGCCGGTGGGGAGGCCTGGCTGCATGGCATCGCATCTGGCAGAGTTGGCACTGGAAGCCGCCCTCAGGTTGCCAACGGATGTGAAGAAGCTGGCGATTGACGAGGCGCCGCATGACTCCAAGGTTACCAGCGTGGCAGCGGGTGGGGATCACGTCTGATGAGTATAAACCTTCGTGCGACAGCATTCTGACGGTTGGCGGACTTACCAAAGCTGTGCCGCATCGGCGGGCTGGCGCGGCAACATGAGCGTGCGAAGTGAGTTCGCTGATAGTGATCGAGCCCACGCAAGACAGGAGACCACTCGGCGCCATCACGTCAGGGGATGCGTTTGTCTCAGCAGGTCCATGTGCAGGCGCAGGTGATAGAGCTGAAAGAGCCAGACCAGCAGTGCGAGGCACGGGCCAATCAGCGTCAGGCTCGCATACCAGAAGCTCTGCTCGTCGTGAAACACAATCACGCCAACTATGCCAGCGAGCGCCGCGGCGCTCAGGAGAACGCCGAGCGCATACGAGGACCAGGAGAGTCGCCGAGCGCTCCTATGCACATGGTTCGCCGTCGCCCCTTCGTGGGTCGGGGAAGCCGCCGAGCGCGCGTGGGCGATGCGATCAATAGACGCCTCAAGCGCTTTGAGCTCCTGTCGTGAGAGGGGAAATGGCGGTATCTGGTTCAGGCGAACAGCATCATCGAGGCGCTCAGCCATCCTCTGTACCGCGCGCGACCACTCACGCGCTTTGCGCCAGTTCTCCAGGATGGCGGTATCATGGAGGCTCTCTTCAGGTATGCGTGAGAGACTGACATCCAGCGCCATACTGACATTCTGAAGCATGGTAGGCGTCCATACCAGTTCAGTAGCAGCCATCCTGTTTGATCCTTTCTCGCGTCAGCGCGTCGCTGCTCCCACCTCGCCCCACATCGTCTCCACATCGTCTCCGCGGCGCCATCGCGCTGTTTCGCCTGCCTGTCCCAGCCTCGCTCCTCGACCCCGCTCGCGTATGTGTATCCCAGGCGAGCGCCATGTACACTACTTGCCGTCGGGCAGCAGGGGATACAGCAGTTCGAGAATGTATGCGGACAGCGTTTTCAGGATGAGTTGGCGTTCTTCGGTAGAAGCTTGAACACAGTCCTCGAACGTCTGCACCCATTCGGCGAGTTTGTGCTGAAGATCAGGCAGTTGTCTTCGCCCGCGCTCGACGTGTCGATAGGTATTTTTCGGCAGAAGCATGCAGTCGTTCAGTTGCTCTTGCGAGACGTTGTGAGCATTACGCACCTGCTTCAAAATGCGCACGAGCGGATGGCTCACTGAACTGCTCCTCTAAATGTAGTCCTCCATTTTCCCTCACTATAGCGCGCGAGCGGTAATCACGCAACCGCTGACGCCTGCTGGCTGTACAGATCGCCGCCATGTCGCCCCGCATGTTTGTCACGAATTATCGCGAATTGTCGCGGGTTGTGGCGCGCCGAGTGGCCCGTACACATCTGTACCCGTACACAGTTGACCGTGGTGACATCACCCGCCATCTGCTAGTGTGATGCAACAACAGCGCCTCTCCGTTGGCGACAATCGGGATTGGTCACTCCAGCGTTGGCTGGAGCGAACAGCTCGTTTCCGCGCTGACCTGCGTGAGTGAAAGGAGAACGCCAATGAACGAGTAGTCCGCCGCACGCGCTGCTGATTCCCGCCGACGGTTCGTACCGCCTGAATCAACAGCGATCCGGCGGCAATCACACCTGAAGAAATGAGCGGCGGCAGCGAGCCTGTTGCACCCAGATCACTGCCAGCCGATCACAAAAAGCGCCTGTTTCTCCGCGCCCACCTGGGTACGGAATCTCTGCTTGTATAGCTAGCAACACAGAAAGGCAAGCGCTGGACATGATTGTACCGTACCTTGATCGCATGCGCTACATTGGCGCGCGTATCTCCCTCGTGGCGCTCCTCGTGCCGCTCCTGGTGGCGCTGCTGGTGATTGGCGGCGTCGCAGCCGGGGCGACGGTCGCGCCGGCTGCGCTGGCTCACGCGCACCTCATCGGACACCCCGCACTGGCAAACACATGCGCTGGCTCACAGGTCCCCTGCTGACAGCCGCCGCTCCATGCCCGGCAATTCAAGCGCGCTGATCCAGCGCTCGAACTGCCGCGGATGACTGATTGCCGACGCAAGTCGCTCCCTGGCCCTGCGATGGGTTGGGGAGCGACTTGCGTTAGGCCATCCCGGCGATATACAACGAGCCAAGAGCGTTCACTCACCCCAGAGCGCTGGATGTGGGCTGAATCACGAGCGCCGCGAGGCGACGATCGGGTGTCGGCCCGCGCCAGACCTTCTACCGCCATGCGTCATCATCGGCCTGCATACAAGATTGAGGTGGCGGACTATGCAGACAGTGTACTTGAGCTTTTCGTTGCGTCATCCTGATATGGTCAGTCTGGCCGACTGGCAGCGTGACCCGGAGTTTAGCCCCGAAGCGCACGAGCGGTTGCTGGCCGCGCATGAGCGCATACGCGAAGCCTCCGACTCGCTCGATGCACTGCGGGAGGTAGAGGCTGAGTTGTTGCGGATCAGCGCGGGGCCGATGTCGCGGCGCCAGCGGATGCTCCTCGATTATCTCCTGGCGCACTGTGAGCGCGCGCGTGACCTGACCAAACCACAGTCCTTCAACCGCGCCCAGGAATGGCTGACACGCACAGAAGATATCGCCCAGTCGCTGCAGGATATTGGCGCACAGGTCGACGTGCATGAATTGAAGGGGACGCTGTATCGCGCGGTCTCGATGTACAGAGAGGCGGCCGACGAATTTGCGATCGGCCTCAGCTTGCTACGAGAGCACGCGAAGGATCAGGAGTCGTTTGATCCTGATTTCGAGGCTACGCTGGCCGCCAAAACGGCGACAATGGACTACATGCTGGGCGACTTCCCACGGGCGCTCGAGCGTTTACACCGGGCGGCCGATTTACTGCCGCCTGAGGGAGTCAGCATCAGCAGTCAGGGGACCATCGCCTGGGCGTTCGCTCTGCTGAATCGCCAACGCAATGTTCCGCTAGAAGCGCTCTGGCATGTCTCTGTAGCGGTGGACCTGTATCGCCAGATAGGTTCCATCAACTCGACCTGTCGCGTTCTCTCACTCGCTGCCGACATCGCGATGGACGCCGCCGAATCCTCCGCGGGCGATGACCCCAAGCAGCGCGAAGCCTATCTAGACCTTGCCGCGCGCTACGCGCGGGAGGCCAGTGCCGTTGGGGTCATCGCGAAGGACAAACCGGGCATCGCGCTGACTGATCTGTCGCTGGCGCGGCTGGATCGCTTGCGAAATCCCGCCGGAGCAGCGGATGTTGAGTTGCGTATTCGCAGGATCCTGCGAAAAGCACAGCGTATGCGCGATGATTCTCTGCGCGTCGCAGCGCAAATAGCGCTGGGCGCTGATCTGCTCACACAGGGTGCCTATGCGCCAGACAAGCGCGAGCTTGGCAAGCGCTGGCTGAGAAGAGCCATCGCCACTGCGAATGACATGCATGCGCCAGGCCTGGCGTTGCGTGCGCGGCGCCTGCTCAGGCAGGCCGATGGCCGAAGCTCGTAGGGTCTGCCTGAGGAATCGAGGTTCCAATCAGAGGACGATGGGACCCTGCGCCACCATCGCCCGATAGGTGATGGCCCGTTTCTCGTAGCGTGCCGCCAGCCCGCGCCACAGCTTGAGCCGGTTGTTGCAGCGCTCCACCGCGGCGCCCGCGCATAGGTCGCCTCATCAGATGACAACGGATGCTCGCGCTTGGCGGCACGCCGCGCCCGCTGGCGTGCTGGTGGGCACGAGCGGTCGAGCGGTCGACCCTGATTTCCCAGATGACCTCGCCCACCGCATCGGAGTTGGTCTGCACGCGGGCGAGCAGCCGATCCAGGCGCCGTCCCGCCGCCTGGATCGCCATCTCCATCTGGCTCACCTCTGCGTCCGGCGCTAGCTCGACCACGACGGTTACCCCACACCGCATCCGAGACCCTCCTGCGGGGACCGAGAGGTTCATGTCACCACAGCAGTAGCCTTCTTGCTTTTGCTCAACCCCCGGTTGTTGATAGAACCCTGCGCTGCCTGACCGCCTCCCGCGAGCGCTCAGCGATTCTACCCGCTTTTCGGGCCGAGTGGCGCCCAGAGCAATACCTTCGGCTGGCTGATTCGTTAAAGACAAAAGAGGGTACCGCTGTACATGCGCGTTGACAGCCTGATTGGTCAATGGTACACTCGCGTGGTATTTTCCCGATCTCATCTCTTCCGCTCGCCTGGTTCCAAGATGCGCGCGGCGACCGGGCGGCGTATCGTCAGGACAAACCTCGTGCGCCCGCACGCGAGGGCCACCGGGGACCAGTCAGGCGATACTACGGCATAAGTAATGAGGAGGCGCCGCACTTCATGCGCACAATCAACACGAGGGACGATCTGAGACACTCGTCGGCGACTGGCTGGCGGCGCGAGTACAAGCGCCCGCTGGCTGTGATCGCGCTCATCGCGCCGCTAGTGTTGCTGCTGGCGCTGATCGCCACTCCTGGGGCGGCGCAGGCGAGTGGTCGTGGGCATGGCATCACCGTGTCGCCCGACAACGGCCCCGCGGGAACGCATGTCACCGTGACGGGCAGCGGGTTCACCGGCGGCGCCAGCATCACCGTTGGCTATAGCAGCGGCGACTGCTCCAGCGGTGTCACCGTCATCTCCGGCGCGACCGGAACAGCCGATGGCAGTGGCGCCGCCAATATCGCGTTCCAGTGGCCATCCACGCAGCCGGGCGATTACCATGTCTGCCTGACGACCGGCGGGGCGACCTTCCCCTCCGATAACGTCTTCCACGCGACCTCGGCCAACGCGCCTTCGATCACGGTGACGAGTCCGGTGGCAGCAGGCGCGCAGGTGACGGTGACGGGCAAAGACTTCACGCTGAACGGCTCGCAGACGGTCGAAGTGCTCTATGGGCCGCAGGGCAGCAATGGCTGCGCGACCAGCGTGGGCACCTCCTCGATCACCAACGGCGGGTTCACCGTCAACTTCAATGCCCCGTTCGTGACGCAGTCCACCCAGTATGTCGTGACGGCGGTCGTGCCGCAGGGGAGCTGCTCCTCTACACCGACGCTCTCGGCGCAGGCCAACCTGACGGTGACAGGCGCCACGCCAACCGCGACCGCCTCGACCGGGACCACCACTGGCACAGGCAGCAACACTGGCACGGGCGGCAGCTCCGGCACGACGGGCCTGGTCTGGCCGCCGACGTGGCCACCATCGGGCGCATGGACGGTCGTCTACTGCCTGGTCGGTCTGCTGCTCTTGCTGCTGCTGCTGCTCCTGCTGCTGCTCTTCGCGCGCAACCGCCGCAAGGAGGAGCCGGTCACCATCCAGGAGCGCGACACGGTGACAGCGGCGGGTACCGGCAATGGGCAGCC
>JAICVT010000177.1 GCA_025935235.1 Ktedonobacterales bacterium
CGATGGTGACGTGGCGCATGGGAGGGTTCTCCTCATCTCTTTCACGGGTTGAGCGTGTGGCAACCAGGCGCGACCTCTCCCCCTGCCCCTTCCCCTTCAGGGAGGGGAACTCGCGGCAGGCCCAATCAGCGATTGCATACGTTTCACCAACCCATCGCATTGCCATCTCACGATTCGCTTGGCCACGGTTCCCCCTCCCCTCGCAGGGGAGGGGATTAGGGGTAGAGGATCCGCGCCTGGTCGCCACGCGCGAAACACTCGCCTGCGGGTTCCCCCTCCCCTCGCAGGGGAGGGGGTTAGGAGGAGAGGTTGGCCTTCACTCAAAACAACTCCAGGATGTGGTAGTCGCTGTCGCGCTTGGCGGGACGAAAGCCCTGCGCGCGGATGTCGGCCTGAATCTGCTCCACCGTCATGCAGGTTCCCACGTCGGCGCCCGCCGCGCTGACGACATTCTCCTCCATCATCGTGCTGCCGAAGTCGTTGGCGCCACCATGCAGCGCGCGGCCCGCCAGCTCAGCCCCCTGCGACGGCCACGATGCGCTGATGTTGACGAAGTTGTCGAGCATCAGCCGTGCGAAGGCGACCATGCGCAGATACTCGTCGCCGCTGGCGCGCTCGCCGCCCATCGCCGTGTGGTCGGGCTGGTAGCTCCAGCAGATGAAGCTGGTGAAGCCGTTGCCATTGTAGGCCAGACTCTCGTCTTGCAGCTCGCGCAGGCGCGTCAGCGTCAGCACGCGCTCCTCCAGCTCCTCGCCAAAGCCAAAGACCATCGTCGCGGAGGTGGTCATGCCCTCGCGCTGTGCCAGTCGCTCGGCCTCGATCCAGCTCTCCCAGGTTCCCTTGTGCGGCGCGATGCGATTGCGCGTGCGGTTGTCCAGAATCTCCGCGCCGCCGCCGGGCAGACCGTCCATCCCGGCCTCGTGCAGCGCGCGCAGGATCTCGTCCAGCGGGCGTTTCTCGATGCGCGCGATGTTCCGGACCTCGACCGGCGAGAAGGCGTCGAGCTGGATGTCGGGGAAGCGCCCTTTCAGATAGCGCAGCAGATCGGTGTAGTACTCCAGCTTCAGGTAGGGGTTGACGCCGCCCTGCAGCAGCACGCGCGAGCCGCCCCACGACGCCAGCTCCGCTACCTTCTGGCCGATCTGGTCGTGCGTCAGCAGATAGGCCTCGGCGCTGGCGGGCTTGCGATAGAACGCGCAGAAGCCGCAGTCAATGATGCAGACGTTCGTGTAGTTGACGTTGCGATCCACCAGATAGGTGACCACCCCATCGGGATGCTTGCGCTGGCGCACCGCGTCGGCGGCGGCGATCAGCGCGGCGTCGTCGGCCTCCTGATAGAGCCGCATGCCGTCGTCAAATGAAAGGCGCTGGCCCGCGATGGCGTTCTGCAACAGATCGCCGGTTACCGCTGTACGCATCGTTTCTATCCTCACGCGGCTGCCCTCGGCAGCCGCCAGCTCGCTCGTTATGCTCTATATAGCCACGCTCGCGTCGCTGATACGCTTCACCAGCGCGGCTCAGACCTGTGCTGGCGCCTGCTCTGGCTCCAGCGCATCCATGAAGGGGCTGACCGAGAAGACTGCATTGCCTGGGCCGGGCTTGCCATACCCCGGCGGCGGCGCGAGCCGGTGCGCGCGCAGCGTGTCGCGATACGTCTCCAGCAGGCGCAGGTGATACTCCAGCGGCGCGCCCTCCGGGTTGGCGTCGCCTAGCGGCGTCATCGGCTCCGGGCACCACGTCGTGAAGCGCGGGGTGATGCCCTTCGCCATGAAGAAGTTCAGCCCCTCGGCGGTCGAGCGGATGGCCTCTTCGACCTCGGTGTAGCCCCAGGGTTGCGCCATCTCGACCCCCGCGACGAAGTTGGGGATGACGTGCGACGGCTCGAAGACCTCAGCGGCGTCAACCACGCGGCGGATCCACTCATCGCGCCCGACATAGCGCGCCTTGCCGGGGCAGATCTTCTCGAAGAGCTGCGGATCCCACACCTCGTAGTTGGGATGATAGATCTGCGCGCCCGCTGCCTTCAGCCGCTTGACCGAGGCGATGGGCCACGCCTGCGTCACCACTTTGCTGATCCAGCGGCCAGGGAAGCGCGTCTCGATCGCCTCGACATACTGGGCATAGAACTCGACCTCGTCTTTGCCCTGGAGGGTCGAAGTGACGCTGCCGCCGGTCAGGGTGTAGGCGCGGCTCTCGCTGCCGCTGGCGTCTATGCGCTCCAGCGCGGTCAGGATGTCGCGCGGCGACTTGACGCCCGTGTAGGGGCGCCCCTCCTGAATCTGCTGGCGATAGTTGTTGTTGATGTCGCAGAACTGGCACTCTTCTTTGGCGCCGAAGTACTGGCAGACGCGGAAGACGGTCAGGTAGAGCAGATAGCCCCACTCAATGGTCGGCGCGATCTCGGCGACCGGGCGGCCATCGGGCAGTTGCTCGGTGTAGTAGGGCGGCAGGTCGTGCAGCCCGACCTGCGCGATGGGCTGATCCTCGGCGTGCAGCCAGAGCGCGCCCTCGCGCGGCGCCACCTGATAGGGCGAGCGCGGATTCAGCCGCACCGAGATGATCGTGCGGCGCAGGTCATAGGGCCCGCCGGTCAGCGCAATCTCCTCTGGCGCGCGCCACTTCTGCTCTTCATCGAGCTGGGCCATCGGCGCCATGTTGAAGGAGAAGATGAAGTAGCTCTTGGGCTGGTGCTCGCGCCCCGGCTCGCCATCCGCCCGCGCCGGGCGAACCAGCGCGCCTGGCGCGAACCGCATGCCCAGCCGCAGCAGATCAGCCTTGATGGCCGCCTCGCGCGGCAGGCTCGGATGGCGCGCAAACGCCGCCTCCAGAATCTCTATCTGTCGCATTGCTCTCGCTCTTTTCCAGTCGTGTCCAGCAGGCGCACATCCTCCCAGCGGAAGCCCGGAACGGCCAACTCCAGGAAGCGCCGCAGCCCCAGCAGGTCGCGCGCGCTCAGCTCGTAGTCCAGCAGGCGCAGGTAGTCGGCGCAGAGGGTCGCGGGCAGCCCCAGCCGCGCCGACGCCTCGCGCGCTAACCGCGGCAGGTCGGCCAGCCCGCGCGCGGTGGAGGCGCGCAGCAACTCGACCACACCCGCCGCGCGCACGGCGCCGGCTCGATCGCGGCGCGCCGCCCAGACGGCGAAGACGAACGGCAGCCCAGTCCAATCCTGCCACTCGCGCGCCAGATCGAAGACGTGAGGCCGCCCGCGCCCAGCGATCTCGCGGCGCAGGTAGCCCTCGCGCAGGGCGATGTCGCCGATCAGCAGCGCGGCGTCGTGCTGCGCCAGCATCGTGTCCAGATCGGGCGCGGTCGTCACGTAGCGCGGATGCGCGCCGAAGCGTCGCTCGGCCAGCAGGCGCGTCAGCGCGATCGAGGTGGCGCTGTGGCTGGTCAGTGCGATGCTGCGGCCATCGAGGTCGCGCCAGTCGGCATGCCACGAGAAGAGCAGCACACTATCCACGCGCCCATGCGCCGCCACCGACAGTCCCGGCGCCAGCGCCCACTCGCCCACATGCTGGCCAAAGGCGACACTGGAGACATTCGAGATGTCTACCGCGCCAAGCTCCAGCGCGCGGTTCATCTGCGCTGGCACGCCATCCACAAGCGCGACGCCGCCCAGTTCGCCAGGCGAGCGGCGCGCCAGCCAATCGTAGACCGGCGCGACATTCAGGTAGCTGATCGCGCCCAGGCGCACGGTGGCGCGCTGGTCATCCAGCGGGTGTGGCATGGGCTGCGTCAGTTCAGCTTTCATGTGGCGCTCGTCCCTTCTGAGGCGCCGCTGGCTCGCTCGGCGCCATCGGAGGACAGGGCGCCCACCGAGCGCAGCAGCAGCGCGCGCAGGGACGGGAAGGCGCTCTCCAGCCGCGCGGGCTGCCCGGTGATGAGCCAGCGCACGACGATCTCGTTGATGGCGCCGAACCAGGCCCACGCCGCGATCTCGGCGTCCAGCGGGGCGATGCGCCCGGTCTGGATAGCCAGCTCCAGCCGCCGCTGGATCATGGCGGCGAAGCGGGCGCGCACGCGCATCAGCTTCTCATCGAAGCCATGCCCCAGCCCGACCGCCTCGACCAGCAGAATCTTGCTAAGGGCGCGGTGGCGCGCGAACGTCTCCAGCGCCACCCGCAGCGCGGCGTCGAGCTGGGCCACCGGATCGCCCTCGGCGCCGATCGCGCGATCCACGGCGGCCTCCAGCTTGGGGGTGAGCGAGTCTACCAGCGCGAGGAAGATGGCCTCTTTATTGGGGAAGTGGAAGTAGAAGCCGCCCTTCGAGCTATCCGACGCCTGGACGATGTCGTCTACCCCCGCGCCATAGTAGCCCTTGTCGGCGAAGACGGTCTCGGCGGCGTCGAGCAAGCGCTGGCGGGTGGCCTGTTTGTCGTGCGTGCGCGCCATAGCGGCCTCCCGTCTGATGCTGCAAACCGACGCGACGGTCTGTAACGCTCCGTAGAGGATTGTATGGCTGGCGCGGCGAGGCGTCAAGGGTCCTCACGGCTTTTCGCAGGCTCTCACGGGCGCTTGTGTGGGCGGCTGACGCGGGGACCGGTGGCGCGCGTGCGCTGCGCACGCGGCTGCTCCCGCGGCTCTTCGTTGGAGCGCCGCAGCAGCCGTTGTGGGCGGGTCGCCTCGCCCATATTGTCTGGTCGCAGGCCGGCGAGCGCGAGGACAAAGGCTTCCCGCGCGTGAGGCGCGTCACCTAGCCACAAGAGCCACTCGCCGCGCAGTGTCGCGCATTTGGCGCTTAGAGATTCACTTTTCCCCTCCGCGGCCAGGTCTTCGAGCGCCTTCAACCGTAACTCGAAGGCATGCAGGCCGCGAGCGGCATCCGCGTCGAGCGTCCGCGTGATCTCATAGCGCAGCAGCGCCAGTTCTGTCAGCAGTGGGCCAAAGGCGTCGTTGGCGTATTTGGGGATACTCTGCGCCGCCACGATATTGACGCGCGCCTTCTGGCGAGCCTGGTTCGCCTGTTTCCTCTGGTCGCGCTGCAGATACCAGTCACTGAGGTCAAGGCAGGTTTCGGCGATCTGGATGTGGAGGCGTCCCACATTCACCTCATGTTCGCCTACATTGCGAAAGGTCGTGAGCGCTTCCTCCAGGCGCTCCAGCGCGCGCAGGAGTAGTGTTTCGCTCCCATCCTGCATGTCGCTCTGCGCCCGATGGATGAGGCCGAGGGTCCAGAGCGTCTTGGCGGCGGTGGCGCGGAGCTCAGGCGTCTGCGGGACGTCAGGCCGCTGCTTGACCACCGTCAGGATACGCGCAAGCGTCCCCTCAGCGGCGTCGAATTCGCCGATGGAGAACTGCGAGACGCCGATGCGGTCGCGAAAGTACAGCTCTGGCTCGGCGCTCGGATCGGCGAGCTGCCGCTCGCGCTGCTGCCAGAGTTCCAGCGCCACCTCATAATGGCTGATCGCCTCGTGATGAAGCGCGTCCCCATACTTCATCAGGCCAAGTTGACCGGTGAGGACGATCTGTGAATCGAGATCAGCGTGTTGGTCGGCGAGGTAGAGCGCATGCTCAAACACCTGATAGGCCCGTTTGAAGTCGCGTACGGGGCTGCTCTCTCGCAAAAGATAGGCTTCGAAATAGCGCAGCCGCATCTCCTGGCTCGGCTCAAGCGTCATACGCGCCATCTCATCGGTCAGCAGGTGATCGTCCGCAACGAGTATATCCTTCTCGATCTTCTCGTTGAGCTTGTTGATCACGGTCGCGAGTCGCTCGGATGGCTGCTGCTCGCCCGACCAGACAGCGCTAGCGGACTCATAAAGAATCGAATGGACCCCTCGTATGCCCATGACCTATCCCCATCGCCTCCGCGATCCCGACCGTCGCCGACCAGGTAAAAATGGCCTGGGAGACATTGTACAAGCCTACGCCAGCAGTGTCTATCGCCGCGGACCGCCTCCAGGTCGTGGGAAAGGTCGCTCGCGGGCCTGACCAATTGGTCGTACAGACCCCCAGCCAAGGTCGCGCGACGAGCGATTCCTGGCCATGCGCCCATCGGTGAACAGTCGCGGTTGGCCAAGCGAAGGGCGAATCTGGCCGCGTTCGACGGGTGAGATGTAAGTGACGCGAAATTGCTGGGATAGAGGTCCCGTTGCGTCAGATGGCCCGCCTGACCAGAGTGCGTCAGGCGGGCCATCGGTGTTCGGAGCGCATCGGCGATCAGCCGCAGGAGCCGGAGCTACCACCGGGGCAGACAGGTTCGTTGGGTGTTGCGCCGCCGGCCACCAGCAGATGTGAGTGCGCAGTGGCTGCGTGAACAGCCAGCGCTGGCCGGGCGAATCCCAGGCCAAGCGCGCCGAGCAGAGCGACGAATAGAGCGATAGCGAGCAGGAACGAGCGCATACCGCACCTCCAGATTACAGTGAAACGCTACTTACAGTATCAATACTACATTTTCTGATGAATGATTGTCAAGCGAGACCGAGCTATTAAACTGCATATGACTGACATGAAGTAAATCGCATCTTTACCCGCTGAACGGTGATTTCTCCCCATAAAATGCGCATTAATGCAAGATTGGCAGTCGCGTGCCGAGAATTATTCTATCGTAAGTGATAATGCGTAGAGCGTGCGAGGCGGCTCAATTGCGTGCGAACAGCAAACGCCCCGCCATCTCAGCAGTGAGATGGCGGGGCGTCGAAAGGGGAGCGAGGCGCGGCGGCCTCGGCGGTATCAGCTGAACGGCACGTCGTGGGTCATGTGGTAGACGTCAGCGTAGAACAGCATGGGGTCAATCGGCACGTTGTTCCACATGATCGAGATATGCAGGTGTGGGCCGGTGGACCAGCCAGTCGAGCCTTCGTAGCCGATCACGTCCCCCTGGCTGACGTTGTCGCCCGCCTTCAGGCCAGGCGCCAGGCTCATCATGTGCCCGTAGAGCGTGGAGACGTGATAGCAGTGGTTGATGACCACTGACCAGCCGAAACCATTCGTGCCATCGTAGCCCGCCCAGATCACCTGGCCGTCCTGGACGGCGTGGATCGGGTTGCCCTGCGGGGCGGAAATGTCAACGCCATCATGGAAGAAGCTGAAGCCGCGCACCCAGTTGGACTTCCAGTCCGGTGAGATGAACTGGAACGCTCGGTAGCTGCCATAGACGGGGGAGCAGCGACCCTCCTCGGTGGGCGTGCCGGCGTAGGAGTTGTACCACTCGGTGCCAAAGATGGTCTGGCCGTAATAGCCCGTCGGGTTGCGTCCGCCGCACTGACCCGCGTTGGCCTCGTAGTTGGCGCCGTATTGCGAGTTGGTGGGAATCTTGTACTGCTTGCCGAGCTGCAATTCCTGGCCGGGGCAGAGGCCGTTCATCTGGAAGATGCCGCCGACCTGCACATTGAACTCTTTGGCCAGCGCCTCGGGGGTATCGTTCCAGCGCGCGGTATACCAGAAGAAGCCGGGCTGGCTGCCCAGCACCACCGCGCCAGAGAGCGCCTCGAATGACGAGACGGAGGGCTGCGCCGCCGCGCCTAGCGGCGTCACCGAGACCAGCCCCGTCACGATCATTACCGCCAGCAGCGTGATGACGGCGATGCGCATCGTCAGCGGGCGCTCGCGTCGCTTCAGGAACAGCTCGCCCATCGAGATGCCCGTGCCGGGGATCAGGATTGGTCCTGTCTTGCGCGTGACCTCATGCAGGGCGGGAGCCTCGTAGCTGTCGCGCGGCGCCAGACCGCGCTCTGAACCGCGAGCGGGGTACACGGATGACTCCGCGTAGTCGTCCACATACGCGCCATCGTCCGCGCCGTCCTCGTAGGCGTCATACTCCGCCGAGTCCGCTGAATCGGTGTTCTCGTCCCAGTCGCCTCGCCGATGGGTATCGCTGCTGCCTTTGCCGCTGTCTTTGCGGTTCCGTCCCACTCTGCGCCTCGCTTGTCTGGCCAGAAAACGTCGAAGTCGCCTGGCTATGCTGGCTCCTCGCGCCACTCCCGATTGCCCGCCGTGACGCCGATCAGCGCGCGTGCGGCTGCGTGCGGCGGTCTGCGCGCATGGGAAGGGAAGCGAGGCGCCTGCTCAAGGACTCACTTTGCATGCTACTGAGAGGGACGAGGTGTGTCAATCGGGCGTTGGCGCGATGGGGACTATGGTACCAGCGCGGGCAGGCGGCGCTCGCTCTCATGCCCAGCCGAGCATCGTCACGTCGCCAAAGTCTTTGGCCTCCATCTTCTCGAAGTCTACCTGTGGAACTTTGATGTATTGCCACATGACGCCTGTGAGCTGGCTGGCGTTGTCGCACCAGATACGCGCGGCGTGATCCTTGTGCTGTACCTCGGCGCCCTCCTGGCCTTTCGTCTCGGCGATCCAGTGCGTCCCATCCTCCGTGAGGACGACGAAGTCGGGGAGTAGTAGCGCAGATTGGCGACCTGATCGGTGTACTCGATGGCGAAGCGGAAGTTGTCGGGAACCTTGCACCAGGCGACCACATCGGCCGCTTGATCGAGGAAGCGCGCGAAAGCCGCCTCGAATTTGTTTGTGCAGGGCGCGTAGTTGAGAATGCATTTGCGCCCGGCGACGGCGTTGGGGTTAGAAAATGGGAATGGCTCGGCTTGCGCCAGCGTGCGCCCCCTATCCACCAGCTCGGGCGTCTGCTCCTCCACAATCTTGTCGCGCAGGGCATTGGTGAAGAGCTTGCGCACGATGTGGATGACGGGCGCGCGACTCATGGCCTCGATGATGGCGCGGTCGTCCAGGTCGTCTACTGGCCCGCCGAAGGCCTTGCGTGCGAAGAACTCTTTGACCTTGGGCGCCAGCACGGCGAACTGCCCCGGCAGCTTGAGGTCGTTGGCAATCAGCCGCGCCACGAAGCCGATCACTTCATTGGCGGTCTGCGGTGTGGGCAGCGTGTAGTCGCGGCTAAACTCGCGCTCCAGCGTCACGAAGTCCACGCCCTCATAGTGGAAGCTGCGCTCGGCGGCGTCACCCGGCTTCTTCGGGAACGGCGGGCAGATGAAGCGGTTGACATCCAGCGCCTCGATCTCGGCGGCGATGGACTTCTTGCGCGTCAGGATCGGCGTGAGCTGCGGGATGGCGATGTCATAGGC
>JAICVT010000007.1 GCA_025935235.1 Ktedonobacterales bacterium
GCCGCGCACGTATGAGCAATGGCAGCGGCGGCTGAGCCAGAGCGGCGCGGCGCCTGATCCCGCGCTCTGGCTTATCGCGTGGGACGGTGAGGAAGTCGCAGGCGCGGCGCTAGGCGAGGTCGTTGGCGCTGTCGGATGGATTCACCATCTCTTCGTGCGTCGCCCATGGCGGCGGCGCGGGCTTGGCGAGGCGCTCACTCGCTCCGCCCTCGTGGCGCTCTATCGGCGGGGTGTTGCCGTCGCCCGTCTGAATGTGGACGGACAGAGTCTGACCAACGCACACGAACTCTATCGCCGAGTGGGCTTTCGCGTCATCGGCGGCTACACCAATTACCAGAAACGCATGCCACTGCTATAGCCGCGCGCCCGCTCGCCGCGCCTGCTACAATGGAAATGCCAGCGATGTGGCGCGGCGTCTGAGAGCGGAAGCGAAGGGTGAGAGACGATGTCGAGGGTAGCGGTCATCGGCACAGGCGCGTGGGGCACGACACTGGCGCGGCTGGTGGCGCAGGGGCCGCAGACCACCTCGATTCCCGACGCCGACGTGACGCTGTGGGAGCATCGCCCGGAGCGCGCCGCCGAGCTGGAGCGCGAGCGCGAGAACCGCGCCTTCCTGCCGGGCTTCCATCTGCCGCCGCGCCTGCGCGTTTGCGCCGATCTGGCCGAGGCGGTGGCCGGGCGCGAGGTGATCCTGATGGTGACGCCCGCGCAGCGCATGCGTGAACAGGCGCGTCTGCTGGCCCCGCTGCTCGCGCCGGGCGCCATCGTCGTCAGTTGCAGCAAGGGGCTGGAGCTTGGCTCGCACCAGCGCATGACGCAGATCCTGGCGGAGACGCTCCCCGCTGGCGCGCGCATCGGCGCGCTCAGTGGCCCCAATCTGGCGCGCGAGGTAGCGCAGGGGCTGCCGACTGGCTCGGTGGTCGCCAGCGCTGACGCCAGCGCCGCCGACCGCGTGCGGCTGGCGCTCTCCACCCCCACCTTTCGCGTTTATACCAGCGTCGATCTCGTCGGGGTCGAGCTGGGTGGCGCGCTCAAGAACATCATCGCGCTGGGCGTCGGCGTCAACGATGGGCTGGGCTACGGCGACAATGCCAAGGCGACCTTCATGACGCGCGGGCTGGCCGAGATGTCGCGGCTGGCGATGGCGGCGGGCGCGAATCCGCTGACGCTGGCCGGGCTGGCCGGGCTGGGCGACCTGATCGCCACCTGCTCCAGTCCGCTCTCGCGCAATCGCACGCTGGGACTGGAGCTGGCGGCGGGCAAACCGCTGGCGCAGGCGCTGGCCGAGCGCAAGACCGTCACCGAGGGCGTCACCACCACGCGCGCCGCGCTGGAACTGGCCGCCAACGTCGGCGTCGAGCTGCCCATCACCGAGCAGATCGCGCGGGTACTCTTCGAGGGCAAGCCGGTGCGCGAGGCGGTCTCCAGCCTGATGGAGCGCGACCCCAAGCACGAGCTGCACGGCCTCAGCCAGTGGTGAACCCCTGCGCGCCAACTACAGCGGTGATAACTCCTGTCGCGACGAGGCGCCCTACCTCCACTACTTCGAAACGCTCTCCTGGGCGAAGGCGCTCTCCCAGGCTGGTACCTCCGAGTAGCGCCACCAGAGCCGCTTCCGTCTCGCCAGGACAGATGTGGCGCCCCTCAAGCGGGAAGAATGTTCCCAGGTGATTGGCCCCCCACTTCCGATCGAAGTAGACATTGGAGCAGCGATAACCCGCGAAGATGTACGATGGGTTAGGATGGCGTCCATCCGGCCTGAGTGGGCGCAGCAACATGCTGATCTGGGCCTCCGCGTAAATAACGCAGGTCCACGGTCCTTCGATGGCCCACTCGGCAAGTACATCCTCGCGCTCCTCTATAGGCGCGGCTAGCAGGCGTTCTCGCAGGTAAGAGAGCGCACCCAGATGCTCTACACGCATGAGCGCCTGGCGCTCGCTCGTACTCGCGGACCGCCCGATCAGCGCCGGAAATTCAGCGGCCAACCACGCGACCGCCTTCTGAAGTTCCATTTCTGTTCGCTTCGGCGATTTCCGCATCGCTACTTCTCTATCTGCGACCGACCCTTCGGCGAATCTGTCTGTGGCGCATGAATAGTACCTCCCGAACGCTAGCAGGCGCAAAGGGCGCGAGGGTACGCTCGTTTTCGATTGGCACACGGCCCCTGGTGAGGCGCGCATCCATTGACCCTGCTGTCGCGCCGGAATACACTACCAGACATCGGCGATCCGTTGTCTATCGCGCCTGGCAGAGCGGATGTAGACGAAAGGCGTTTCACATGAGTACGGAGACGTGGGGCAGCGGCGCAAATTACGAGGCATATGTCGGGCGCTGGAGCCGCGTGATCGCGCGCGAGTTCATCCCCTGGCTGGCGGTTCCCGCAGCGAAACGCTGGCTGGATGTGGGCTGCGGGACCGGCGCGCTCACGCAGACCATCCTGGATGTCGCAGCGCCGGAGGCGGTGACGGGCGTTGATCCCTCCGAGGGCTTCCTGGCCCATGCGCGCGCCACGATCACCGATCCCCGCGCGCGCTTTCTGGTTGGCGACGCGCGGGCGCTGCCGATCGAATCGGAGAGCTGCGACGCCATCGTCAGCGGCCTTGCCCTCAATTTCGTGCCCGATACCGCGCGCGCCCTCGCCGAGCTGGCGCGCGTCACGCGCCCGGATGGAACCGTCGCGGTCTACGTCTGGGACTATGCGGGCGAGATGCAGTTCATGCGCTACTTCTGGGATGCGGCCGCCGCCGTTGACCCGCAAGCGCGCGAGCTGGATGAAGGGCCGCGCTTCCCCATCTGTCATCCGGACGCGCTCGAACGCGCCTTCTCCGAGGCGCATCTGCGCGACGTGACGACACGCGCGATTGACATCGCCACGACCTTCCGCGACTTCGACGACTACTGGACGCCGTTTCTCGGCGGGCAGGGCGCGGCGCCGAGCTACCTGATGTCGCTCGATGAGCAACAGCGGGTAGCTATCCGCGAGCGGCTGCGCGCGACGGTCCCAGCGGCTCCAGATGGCTCGATCGCGCTGGTGGCGCGCGTCTGGGCCGCGCGTGGCGTCCGCTAGCCGTTCGCGTGCCAGACGTCAGAAGTGGAATGGCAGGACGGTCACGCTCAGAGTCCCACTCAGCGTCAGTGCGGCGAAGGCGATCAGCGCCAGCGCCGTCAAGACCATCAGCGCGACGACCAGCGTGATGACGCCATCCAGCGACGATTTCTCGCGTGACGCGGCGCGGGCCGCCCGCCGACCAGCGGCGCGGGCGGGGGCGCGATCCTCTTCGGCATGCTGCTGGCGCAGCCGCGCGATCAGATCATCACCCTGAGCCGCGCCGCCTATAGCGCCCTGCGCGCCGCCCGCCACCGCGCTGGCGGTGGCGAAGGCCGCAACCGGCTCGCGCGCCCCGGGGTGCGCATAGGCCGCCGCGAGCGTATCGAAGTAGGCGGTGTAGGTGGCGGCCAGTGCGGGCGACTCGATGGCCAGCATTGTCTCGTCGTTGGCCTCGGCGTTCTCGGAGAAGTTGTAGCTGCCGGTAAAGACCAGCCGATCATCCACGATGATGACCTTGTTGTGCATGAAGTCCTGCTCGCGTCCCGGAGCGAAGCCATGTGAGGGCGCGGCGACGAAACGCGGATCATGCAGAAACCAGAATCGCGCGTCGCCCTGGCCGCTATAGGCGCCTTTACCTGTGCGGCCCGCATGCGCCTCACGTCCGCCGCCACGACCGGCGCGTGTCACATCCTGCATGCCATGCGGATCGTAGACGCCGCGAATATCGAAGGCGCGATCATCGGCGTAGGGCTGAAGCGCCTCCATGATGCCCGGATCGCCGATCAGGAAGGCGAGGATGCGGATGCGGCGGGCATGGCGCAGCGCGGCGACCAGCGCGTCCTCGATCCCCTCGCCCGCCGCTGGCGCGAAGTAGGGCGTGATGCGCGCGCCGCCGACATCCACAGCGGTCGGCGGCGCGATCAGCGAGCCGCTGTGCGCGGAGTGGCGCCGCACGGCCTCGTGCGCGCGCTCGTGCCGCGGGCTTGTCAGCTCCTCGAACGTTGCGGTATAGGTCGCCGCCAGCGCGGGCGAGGTGATCTCCAGACAGTTGTTGTCTTGCAGCTCCAGCCCGCCAACCGTCAGATTGGCCGAGCCAACCCAGACATCGCGCCCGTCGCGCACCAGGAATTTGTCGTGCATCAGGTGGCGGCCCTGCTCGTGAACGCCGGTCGCGAGGCCAGCCAGCCCTGCCTGACTGAGCGCCAGCGCCGAGCCAGCAGGCTTCGGATCGCCCTCGGCGCCGTTGCGCTCGCCGCTGGCGTCGTAAGCGATGCGCAGGCGCACATGCGGGCGATGGGCGAGTTGCGCCAGCGCCGTCAGGATCTCAGGATGGCGCAGATCGTAGATGGCGCAATCCAGCGTCGTTTCGGTCGCGGCGATGAAGTCCACCACGTGCGCCGCCAGTTGGGCGTCCAGCCCGGCGCGCTTCGACTGAAAATAGGCGATGAGGCCGGGACTTCTGAAGGTGGTGTTGGGCATAGGGCGCCTGCTCATTTCTCGTCGGCGGGCTTTGGTCCCTCACAGCCGAGAGCAGGCCCGCGCCTCGCGTATCCGCTGACCAGCGCTGGGGCCGCGCCGCAAGCGTGCGACCCATCCGCGCGAGGCGAGCCTAACACTGCGGCCACTCGCTTGTCAATCATTGGGATGCGAACCCTCACCCTGACCCTCTGCCAGAGGGAGGAGAGGGATTGCGTTTCAGGCGTGTTACGCTGGCAGGAGCTGCGGCGTCCAACTCCCCTCTTCCGCACAGCAGGAGAGGGGCTGGGGGTGGGGGCGCACAAAGGGGCCGCTCCCTGTGGATGGGAGCGGCCCGGTTGAAGTGGCGCTGGCGGAGTCGGCGCCTACACGCGGCTCAGCTCGCCGGGCTGGGCCTGCGTCTGCTGCATGGGCTTGTTGGCGATCTGCGGGCAGGCGCCGCGCACCAGCCAGATGCGGCTGGGGGCATTGCGCAGCACGTAGTCGGCGGTCTCGCTGAGCGAGAACTGGCCGTTGACGCCCAACTGATACGAGACGCCCAGCACGATCAGCGCACAGTCATGGTCGAGCGCTTCCTGAATCAGCGACTGACCAAAGTGGCGGGTGTGGATGATCTCGGTGTCCAGCCGCACCTTCATCTGCTCGGCGACGGCCTTGGCCTGGTCGAGCGCGTGGTTGGCGATCGCGGTCTCATCCGCCATCTCGGCGTCGAGCGCCAGCCGGAACGGAACGACGATACCGTACACTCCATACACTTCGCCGCCGTGCTTGCGCGCGGCCTTGCAGGCGACCGCGATGGCTTCGCGATCAATGGCCGTGTCGGTCAGGGCTACCATGATGTTGCGCTGTTTGGTCAGATTCCCCTGCTCATCGAGGGGAAGCACATCGGCCTCAGGAACCCCGTCCTGATTGCCGTTCACTTTGACGGCGCCGCTCCCAGGGAGCGTTGACCGCTCAAGTGTATCCACGAAAATTGTCCTCCTCGGCGCGTCACAACCGTGTCGGGTCTCGTCGGGCGCATCTGGCGTCTGACGGTGGCTCGTGGTGGAATCAGCCGCTGTATGCGGTCGCCATGCCGCGAGTGTGACGTCCGAATTTGTCAAGTCAAGCCGATTGGTACCGGCGACACATCGTCGTTGAGAGTGATTGTAGCAGATGCGTCATGGTTTTGCGCTGGTCCGCGTGTGCGCTTTCCCAGCGGGGACAGACCCCATTTCCGCATCGGCCACGTCATTATAGTATACGAGGCAATAGGTCTAAGGTTTCCATACGCCAAATGGTCCCAGGCCCGACGTGTTCTGGTTTGGCGCGTCTCCTCGCATACCGCGTGAACACTCTCGTCGTTTGATGGAACGCTCCACTTTCTCCCTGTTCCAGGGGTATAGCAGGATGGGCGCCAGCGGGTCGCGAGCGGGGCGCCAGCGCCGATTCTTAGGCCCATCTCATCCAATTCATAGCCCTGTCTTAGCTCATCCGTGGGTCATTTGGGTCTCATCTGGGCTTCACCCGTGCGGGCGCGGTGGGATACTCCAGCCGGGCTGGGCCGTCTCTCATCGTGTAGAGCGTTTGCGGTACAATGCTTTCTGCCTGGCTTTCTGCCTGCGCTGGGTGGGCCAGCGAGTCGGGCGAGCGGGCCAGGAGGGCCAGACGACATGGACGACGAGCGAGATCAGGACGCGCAGAGAGCGCCACTGTGGCCCGCGGACGCCCCCCAGCCAGCGCCGCCGGAGCGTCCCGCGCCGCCCAATCCGTGGGAATCGGCTGCGCGCCCCTGGGATGCGCCGCCCGAACCGCCCAATCCGCCCGCTCCGTCCGCTCCGTCCGCTCCGTCCGCTCCGTCCGCTTCGCCTGAACCGCCCTCGATCAGCGACCAACCGACGATGCGTGTCAGCGCCGCGCCAGCGGCCTCGATCAGCGATCAGCAGACGATGCGCGTCAGCGTCCCGCCCGCCGAGCCGACCGCTCCGCCCGCCCAGCCCGCTCCGTCTGCGGTAACCGCGCAGGCCAGCGCGCCCGCCGATGCCGGCGCCGTCGCGCCCTCGCCGCGCCTGGAGCCGCAGGTCGAGACGCCCGACGCGCCAACCCAGCGCATCAGCGCCGCGCCGCCAATCGCCCCTGCGTCGGCTGCTCCCGCCGCGCCACCCGTCGTCGCGCCGCAGCCCACACCAGCGCCTGCGCCGCGCAAGCGGGCGTCACACTGGCGGTTGTGGGTGACGCTGGCCATCATCGTCGTGTTGGTGGCTGGCGCGGGCGGACTCTACTCCTACGCCTCGTCGCTGGCGGCGGAGCCGACCACGCTGATGGCGCGCTACTGTGGCGCGATCACGCGCGACGACTATCGCGCGGCCTATGGCCTGCTCGCGGCCAGCGCGCAGGCGCAGGAGGCCGAGCCGCAATACCTGGCGGATGCGGCGGCGCGCGACGCCATCGAGGGGCCGGTGACACGGTGCGTCTCCTCGCCGACACAGACACTCTCGCCGCTCTCCTTCCTGCGCGCGCCGCGCTCGATCATCTTCAATGCCCAAATCACGCGCAAGCAGGCGGCCAGCGGGCAGATCGCCCTCTCGCGCGACGCGCGGGGCTGGCACGTCGCCGCGCTCTCCTCGCAGTTGCAGGGGATTGACCTCGGGCCGCTCGCCACCGAGCAGGCGCTGTGCCAGGCGTTCGGCCAGCGCGCCTACGATCAGGCATACGCGTTGCTTTCCACCCCCTATCAGAAGGAACAGGGCGACGCGACGACGTTCGCGCATGCCTTTGGCTCGACGCTGACCATCAGCGGGTGCGCGCCTGATTTGAAGACTTACAGCGTCAACAGCGCGGATCAGCAGGCCTCTGTCAACGCCACTCTCTCGATCAGCGTCGCGGGCGTGTCCAGTCCCTTCACGCTGCCAGCTACAGTGACCTTCGTGCGCGAAGCGACTGGCTGGCGCGTTGATGCCATCACGCCGCGGCTCAGCCAGTGAGCGGCGGCCAGCGCGGAGGAGTCTTCTACGCCAGCGCGAACCGATGCGGCGCGAACCGATGCTGAATCAGCGGCCCTGCCCGTTGATGCGCTCTCGCTGACCGAGACGGCGCGGCACATCCATGCGCTGGCGGCAGCGAGCGAGTCGGCGCAGGTGGTCACCCTCAACCCGGAGCTGGTGATGCGCGCGCGCCGCGACGCGGGGCTGGCGGAGGTCATCCTCCGGGCGCGCGTCGTGACCGCCGATGGCGCGGGCATCGTCTGGGCGCTGCGGCTGGTTGGGGCGCGCCTGCCCGGGCGTGTGACCGGCATTGATCTGGCGGAGGCGCTGGCCGAGCGCGCCGCCGCGGCGGGCGATCCCATCTTCCTGCTGGGGGCGGGGCCAGGCGTGGCACGGGCGGCGGCGCTGGCGCTCACGCGGCGTCATCCGGCGCTGCGCGTCGCGGGCTGGTGGGACGGCTCGCCGCAGCCGCGCGACGACGCCGAGGCGGCGCGCCGCATCCGCGCGTCTGGCGCCCGACTGGCGCTGGTGGCGTATGGCGCGCCCGCACAGGAGCTGTGGATCGCGCGCAATCTGCCCGCGCTGCCAGGGGTGGTGGCGCTGGGCGTCGGCGGCGCGCTCGACATGCTGGCAGGACACATCCCCCGCGCACCCCGGTGGATGCGCGCGGCGGGGCTGGAGTGGCTCTATCGCCTCTGGCGCCAGCCGTGGCGCTGGCGGCGCATGTTGGCGCTGCCCCGCTTCGCGCTGCTGGCCTGCGGCGCCGCCGCACTCGTGTGGCTGACACGGCGGCCAGATACTGGTATCCTAGCCATACGTGACCCCGCGACGGCCATCCAGGCGCGCAACGCGGGCGTCGTAGCGGGCGAGTCGGGCGAGACAATCGCACACAGAGGCGTGTAGGGCATGACGAACCGGGAACGACTGCTGGCGCTGGTGGACGGCTTCGCGGGCAAGCGCGCGCTGGTGCTGGGCGACATGGTGGCCGATGAATACATCTTCGGTGCGCCCTTCCGCATCTCGCGCGAGGCGCCCGTGCTGGTGCTGCGCAGGCAAGGCTACAGCGTGGCGCCCGGCGGCGCGCTCAATCCGGCGGTCAATGCGCGCACGCTCGGCGCGGAGGTCTATGTAGCGGGCGTCATCGGCGCCGACGAGCAGGGCAAGCGCCTGCGCACGCAGCTCAGCGATCTGGGCGTGCACATGGAGGGGCTGCTGACCGAGCCGGGGCGCCCTACCTCGACCAAGACGCGCGTGCTGGCGGGCGATTCGCAGCTCATCCAGCAGCAGATCGTGCGCATTGACCAGATAGACACCTCCGAGCTGGAGGCCGAGACCAAGCAGGGCATCATCGCCTACCTGCGCGCGACGACGCCGCTGGTGGATGTCGTTATCATCTCAGACTACGAGAACGGCGTCATCAATCCTGATGTGCTAGAGGCCGCCATCCCGCCCGCCGAGCGGCAGGGCAAGATCGTGGTGGCCGACTCGCACGGTGATCTGGCGCGCTTCCAGGGGGTAACGGCGCTGACGCCCAATCAGCCGGAGGCCGAGGCGACACTCGGCTGGGAGATTACCGACGGTCCATCACTGAACCGCGCAGGCGCGCGCCTGCTGGAGATGACCAACGCCGAGGCGGTGCTGCTTACGCGGGGCAGCCAGGGGATGAGCCTCTTCACCCGCGACGGCGAGCCATTCCATCTGGCGGCGTCGAATCGCACCGAGGTCGCCGACCCGACCGGCGCGGGCGACACGGTCGCCGCGACCTTCACGCTGGCCATCGCCGCCAGCCGGAATGCGCCCAGCCCGACGCGCTTCCGCGACGCCGCCATCCTGGCCAATCTGGCGGCGGGGCTGGTGGTGCAGCGGCTGGGCTGCGCGACCAACACGCCCGCCGAGTTGGCCGCCGCCGTCAACGCCAGGATTGATGATTGATCCCACCTATGCCACCGTCACCACCCATCCCTCAGCCGTCCGCCGCCGATGACCAGAGCGCGCTGGCGCTGGACGAGTTGCGCCAGGTCATCCTGCCGCGCGCGGACCTCGCGCCGCTCGTCGCGGAGGAGCAGGCGGCGGGCGCGCGCGCCGTTTTCACCAACGGTGTCTACGATCTGCTGCACATTGGGCATATCCAACTGCTCTGGCGGGCGCGCGCGCTCGGCGATCTGCTGGTGGTCGGCCTCAACAGCGACGACTCGACGCGCCGGCTGAAGGGACCAACCCGTCCGCTGATCCCGCAGGCTGAGCGCGCCGAGACGCTGGCGGCGCTGGTGATGGTTGACTACGTGACGATCTTCGACGAAGATACCGCCGGAGAGACGCTGGCGGCGCTGCGCCCGGCCATCTACGTGAAGGGCGGCGACTACGCGGCGACGGATGCCACCGGGCGCGCCCGCGATTATCTGGTCGGGCCAGACGATCTGCGGCGGCTGGTGGCCGGGCAGGCGCCCGCCGACGAATCGCTGGCGAGGCTGCGCGGCCTGGTGGAGCGGCTGCCCGAGGCGCGCGTAGTCGCGGACTACGGCGGCTCGCTGGCGCTGCTGGCCTATCTGCCCGGCCACAGCACCAGCGACCTGATCGCGCGCATCGTCAGCCGCCACGCGCCAGATGCGGGCGGTGAGGCGCGGCCATAAATGGTCGGCGCACGACTCGAAGGGGCATAGATGCCCTTGTATGCGCGGCAGGGCGGCATGCATGCCGCGTTCGCGTGCGCCGGCCATTGATGGCCGAGAGCGCGGGAATCGTTGTCGGCGCCCTGGCGTTGACTGACCGAAGAAGAGGATCGCGTTGGCGCAATCAGTTCCTCCGCCTGAGGGCGATGAGGCCAGTTCGTCGGCCATGCAGCACCAGACGCAGCCGCGGCTAAGCGCACAGCATGCGCCCAAGCCCGCGCCGCAGCCAGACGCGTCTGGCGTGAGCGAGGCGCTGCTGCTGAGCGATCCATCGCTGGCGAGCGTGAGTGCGCAGGTCATCCCGGTGGAGCAGCCGACGGCCAAGCGGCCAGCCGTCTCGGCGGCTGGCGAGGGTGGACAGCGGCGCATCGTCTCGGCGGCGGCGCTCATCATGCTGGGGCAACTCCTCAGCAGTGTGCTGGGGATGGTGCGCATCGTCGTCGTCAACATCCTCTTCTATGGCGCAGCGAGCGGCGCGTTCATCATCGCGCTGCTGCCCATCCAGCAGTTGAGCGATCTGCTGGTTGGCGGCTCAGTCAGCGGCGCGCTGATCCCCACTTTCGTAGACTACTCCTCGCCAGAGAAGCGCCACGAGCTGCGCCGCATCTACAGCACCGTGGCGATGCTGGTGGTCATCCTGATGGCGCTGGCGGTCGCGGTGTTGTTCTTCCTGGCGCCGTGGCTGGCGCCGCTCTATCTGCCGCGCAATTCGGTCGCCGATCAGCGCTTGACCGCCAACTTCATTCGCATCACCGCCTTTGGTCTCTTCGGGCTGGGACTCTACGCCGTTGGGTCGGCGCTGCTCTACGCCGTCAAAGATGTCGTCTATCCAGCCTTCTCCACCTTCATTCAGCATGTCGGCGTGATCGCGATTGGCGTCATCGCGCTGCTGCTGGCGGGTGAAGCGCTGGGTCTTCCGATCGGGCTGATCTTCGGGCGTCAGGCGGGGGGCAGCGCGCTTGACACGCTGCAAACGACGGGCGCCGTGGGCCTGGCGATTGGCTTTGTGCTGGGCGCGGCGGGCGAGGCGGCGCTGATTCTGCCCGGCCTGCGACGCGCTCGCGTGCTGGGGCGCCCGATGCTCGATCTGCGGCATCCGGCGGTGCGCCAGATCGTGCGGCTCTACCTGCCCATCGCGGCGGGGCTGCTCATCAGTATCGCCCAGCAGAATGTCGAACTGATCTTGAATGGCCTGGCCCCTGGGGACGCCACGCGCAACATTACCGCGCTACGCAGCGCGACGACGCTGATTCAGTTTCCGACCGGGCTGGTGGCGGCGGCGCTCTCCTTCGCCGTGCTGCCACCACTGACGGCGGCGGCCAACGCGGGCGATATGACCAGCTTTAAGCGCACCCTGGCGCTGGGATTCCGCCTGGGCCTGTTGCTGATGACGCCAGCGATGGTCGGGCTGATTATGCTGCGCTATCCCATCACGGCGCTGCTCTTTCAGCATGGGGCGTGTCACACTGGCTGCACGTATATGAACGCCCTGGCGCTCCAGAATTTCGCCTATCAACTCCCCTTCCTCGCGCTCGATCAACTGCTGATTGCCGCCTACTATGCCCGCAAGAACACCATCACGCCGGTCGTCATCGGCGTTGTGGCGATCGGGATTTGGGCGCTGGTGGCCGTGCCCTTCACCCCGCGCGTCGGTATGCCCGCGCTGGCGCTGGCGAACTCGGCGCTCAATTCCGGCCATGCCATCATCCTGTTCATCCTGCTGACCTTCGCGATTGGCAATCTGGGCGCGCGCGAGCTGTGGGCGGGGCTGTGGCGCATCGCGCTGGCCTCGGCGGCGATGGGCGCGCTGCTCTGGGGCTTGCTCACCATGCTGCCCCAGTGGGCGCCGACCGTCTTCACGCTGGCAGGATTGCGCGGCGAGGCGCTGACTGTGCTGGCGGCGGGTATCCCGGCGGCGCTGCTCTACTTCGCGCTGATCTCGCTGCTGGGCGTGCGCGAAGTGCGCATGCTTGGCGGCATCATCCGCGCGCGGCTGGGCAATCGGCGGGGATAGCGTCTCCGGTATGCCGCTTGCGCCACGGAAAGGCTGGAACAGGACAGACGGCGAGAGGAGGCGCAAGATGGCAAGCCAGGATGATGCGACTGCGGCGCTGGCGCAGGTGGCGGCGGAGACCAGCGGCTGCCAGCGTTGCGATCTCTATCGCGGCGCACATCGCAGCGTGCCCGGCGTCGGCCCGGCGTCCGCCGAGGTAATGCTGATCGGCGAGGCGCCCAGCGCCTACGACGACCGCAGCGGCGAGCCGTTCTCTGGACCCTCCGGCGACTTTCTGGATGAGTTGCTGGCTGCGGCGGGTATGAGCCGTGGGCAGATCTACCTGACCAATCTCGTCAAGCATCATCCGCCGGAGAATCGCGAGCTGCACCCCGATGAGGTGGCCGCCTGCGCGGGCTATCTCGTGCGCGAGATCGCCGCCGTCAGTCCGATCCTGATCGTCACGCTGGGGCGTGGCGCTCTCAATTGGTTCCTGCCCAACGCGCGCATCAGCAGCCAGCATGGGCAGGCGCGGCTGCATCGTGGGCGCGTGCTGCTGGCGATGTATAATCCGGCGGCGGGGCTACACCGCGAGGAGCTGCACGACGTGATCGTGGCGGACTTCAAGCGCGCGCAGCCCGCCGCGCTGGCCGAGGCGCGACGCCTGTTAGCCGAGGGCAAGCTGACCCCGCACGCCGCCGCCCGCGAAGAAGACACCGGTCCCCAGCAGATGTCGCTCTTCTAGGCTATACTGAGTGGCTGAAACGCTAAAGCGACTTGCGTGGAGAAGGATCGTCAGCCCATGCCGAACATCAGGCGACAGGCGCTGCTCACCAGCGTCGTGGGCAGCTATCCAACCGAGGGGCTGCCGCCGCGCCGCGCCATCGAGCGCGCCGTAGAGGATCAGCTGCTGGCGGGGGTGGATGTCATCAGCGACGGGCAGCCGCGCGGCGACATGATCGAGACATTCGCCGCGCGTATCCCCGGCATCGAGCGGCGCGACGATGGCGCGTGGGAAGTCGTTGATTCGCTGGACTTCCCGGCTATGCCCATCGTGGCGGGCGACTTCACGCTGGCGCGCGAGCTGGCCGCGCGGCGCGCCGAGGTCAAGGGCATCGTCACCGGGCCGATTACGCTGGCGCTCTCGCTGCAGGTCGCTCCAGAGGCGCCCTATAACGCGCCACACGATCCGCGCATGATCCTGCGGCTGGCCGAGATTCTGGGGCGCGAGCTGGCGGCGCTGGTGGCGGCGGGCGCGCGGGTGACCCAGGTGGATGAGCCGCTGCTGCCGCGCGCGCTGGCCGGCCTCGTGAGCATGGAGCTGGCCAGCGACGCGCTGCGCGAATTCGCCGCCACCTCCATGTTGCCCGCGCTGCACGTCTGCGGCGATGTGCGCGACGTGGCCAATGATCTCCTCCTGCTCAACTTCGCGGTCTACGACATCGAGAACAGCGCCATCGCCAATGCCGCCGCGTTCGACGCCGAGCAACTCGACTTCGCTGGCTCGAAGATCAGCGCGGGCTGCGTCTCCACCAGCCACGCTGAGGTGGAACCTGTCGAGACGATTCGCGAGCGCATCCGCGCGACCATGCGCCACATTCCGCCGGAGCGGCTGTGGGTCTCGCCCGACTGCGGGCTGCGCAACCTGCCGCGAGCCGCCGCGCTGGAGAAGCTGAAGCGCATGGTCGCCGCCTCGCAGGAGCTGCGCGCCGAGCTGTGAGCTGCGAAGGCGTAGACGGGCGGGAGAGTGGGTGACGTGCAGGGAAACGGGCGGGTAAACCCGCAGCTAAGTGGTCTGCGGGCCGCAAAGCCTGCCTCCGCAGGCTGGGATCTGGGATCCGGTAGTCCGCGCAGGCGGACTTCGCGGCCTGACAGAGCCTCCTAGCTTAGGTTTCAACCGCCAGCCGTCCCCTTGCGCCGCTCTGGCCCGCGTGGTACGCTGGCGACAACAACCGAATCGTGAGACAGCGAAGAACGAGGATAGTAGGCGCCGCGTCCCCTTCAGAGAGTCGGCGGCCGGTGCGAGCCGATGTGTGAAGCGCGCTGAAGCTCCCTCGTGAGCTACGTCGGTGAGCCGCCGCGATGATCGCGGACAGGGTAGCCGACGACGGGAACTCCCGTTACAGGGTCGGGGCGTGTTGGCGCCCTCAGAGGCCGCGACCGCGAGGCCGCGACGAAACAAGGTGGTACCGCGAATACCGCAGCGTGCGCTGTTCGCCCTTGTCAGGGTGGATGGCGCTTTTTGCTGCCCGCGCATCTCCTGTTCCCTCCCTTCTAGCACGAGAAGGAGGCAGGAGGTGAAGTCCCGCTCCGGTTCCCCCTCCCCTCGCAGGGGAGGGGGCCAGGAGGTGAGGTCCGCGCGGCCAACAGCCCATCCTCCCGCCTCTGCTCATTTGTTGGCATCAGCAGTGTTGCAGTCACAGAGAGGATGCGCGGAACATGGCGCGAGCACACACACCACGACGATCAGCCCGCGAGCCAGCGGCCGAGCGGCCAGCCAAAGCCGCGATCAGCCGTAAGCGCGGCAGTGAAGGCGCCGCGAAAGCGAGCGGCGCCACACCCACCAGCGGCGCTAGCGCGGAAACGCCACGCAAGGCGCGCCCGCCGCGCTACGACTTCGCCGCCTTCGAGGCGCGCTGGCGCGCGGAGTGGGAGGCGCACGCGATCTATCGCGTTGATCTGGATCACGCGACTCGTCCCTTCTACAACCTGATGATGTTCCCCTATCCCTCCGCCGAGGGGTTGCACGTCGGCAACGTCTACGCCTACGTCGGCTCCGACATCCAGGGGCGGCTGATGGCGATGCGCGGCTACGACGTCTTCGAGCCGATGGGCTTCGACGCCTTTGGCATTCACAGCGAGAACTTCGCCATCAAGCGCCGTGAGCATCCCGCCAGGCTGACCGCGCGCAACGTCGCCCGCTTCCGCGAGGAGCAGCTGAAGCGCATCGGCAATCGCTTCGACTGGTCGCACGAGGTCAACACCACCGACCCCGCCTACTACCGCTGGACACAGTGGATCTTCCTGCAACTGTTCAGGATGGGGCTGGCCGAGCGCAAAACCGGCGTCGTCAACTGGTGTCCGCATGATCAGACCGTGCTGGCCGACGAGCAGGTGATTGACGGCCGCTGCGAGCGCTGCGGCGCGCTGGTCGAGCGGCGCGAGCTGCCGCACTGGGCGCTGCGCATCACCGCCTATGCCGATCGCCTGCTGGATGATCTGGACACGCTGGACTGGTCGGAGCGCGTCAAAGCCGCCCAGCGCCACTGGATTGGCCGCTCGCGCGGCGTCGAGTTTGCGCTGGCGGTGGCTGGCCACGCCGACGAGCGCGTCACCGTCTTCACCACGCGCCCCGATACGGTCTTCGGCGTCATATTCGTCGTCCTGGCGCCAGAGCATCCGCTGGTGGAGCGCATCACCACGCCCGCGCGCCGCGAGGCCGTCGCCGCCTACCGCGCGGGCGCCCCGGCTCGCCGCGCCGAGCGCGAGGCCGCGCGCGAGGCCGCGCGCGAGAGCGGGAGCGGCGCCGAGGCCGAGCCGATGGGCGTCTTCACCGGCGCCTATGCCATCCATCCCATCACGGGCGAGCAGGTTCCCATCTGGGTCGCCGACTACGTGCTGATGGGCTACGGCTCCGGCGCCATCATGGCTGTGCCAGCTCACGACGAGCGCGACTGGGACTTCGCCCGCGCGATGGGTCTGCCAGTGCGTCCCGTCATCCAGCCCAGCGAGCAGTCCAGCGAGGCGAGCGACGCCCCCGCCGACGCCGCGTACATTGGCGAGGGGCGGCTGATCAACTCTGGCGCGTTCACGGGCCAGCCCTCCGCGCGGGCGCGCGAGGCCATCGCCGCCGACTTCGAGCGGAGCGGAATTGGGCGAACGGTGGCGCGCTATCATCTGCGCGATTGGCTGATCAGCCGCCAGCGCTACTGGGGGCCACCAATCCCGATCATCTACTGCCCGGAGCATGGCGCTGTCGCCGTGCCCGATGACGAGCTGCCAGTGCGCCTGCCCGAACTGGAGAACTACCAGCCGACGGGTACGGGTGGCTCACCGCTGGCGCGCGTCGAGAGCTTCGTCCACACCGCCTGCCCGATCTGCGGGCGGCCCGCCACGCGCGACACCGACGTGATGGATAACTTCCTGGACTCGGCGTGGTACTACCTGCGCTACCCCTCCAGCGATGACCAGACGCGCGCGTGGGATCCAGAGCGCACGCGCAAGTGGCTGCCGGTGGATCTGTACATCGGCGGGGCGGAGCATAGCGTGCTGCACCTGCTGTATGCGCGCTTCATCGCGATGGCGATGCATGACGCGGGCCTGCTGGAGTTCGATGAGCCGTTCAAGCGTTTCCGCGCCCACGGCATCATCACGCTGAACGGCGCCAAGATCAGCAAGTCGAAGGGCAACGTCATCAATCCAGACGCCTACATCAGCGCCTACGGAGCCGATGCGCTGCGCGTGCAACTGGTCTTCATGGGGCCATATGAGCTGGGCGGCGACTTCAGCGAGCGCGGCATTGCGGGCGTGGTGCGCTTCCTGGAGCGGGTCTGGCGCATCGGGGCGGAGCGCGGCCCGACGTTGCGCGATGTGGCGCCTGGCGTCGAAGCGCGTCGCGCGCTGAACCAGGCCATCCAGAAGGTGAGCGACGACACCGCTGCGCTGAAGTACAACACCGCCATCGCCGAGCTGATGCGCTATTCTGGCGAGCTGGAGGCGCGCGCCGAACGCGAGCCGATCACGCGCGAGGAGGCGCGGACGCTGCTGCTGTTGCTGGCGCCCTACGCGCCCTACATCACCGAGGAGCTGTGGCGACGCACCGGCGGCGAGGGCTTCATCCACCAGCAGCCCTGGCCAGCGGTGGACGCCGAGGCGCCGCGCGCTGAGACGGTGACGATCATCGCGCAGGTAGACGGCAGGCTGCGGGCGCGACTGACGCTGCCCACTGGCGCGACGGAGGCCGAGGCGCTGGCGGCCGCGCTGGCCAGCGAGACTGTGCGCCGCGCGCTGGGGCCGGACGAGCCGCGACAGATCATCTTCGTCGCCGACCGCCTGATCAATCTGGTCAGCGCGGACTGATCGGCGCTGGGCGAGGGACAAACAACCATCGGCTGGTTGCAATCACCGCAACCGCTCGGCGATCACGGTTCCCCTCACCCTCTGGGAGAGGGGCGGGATGTGGGCTACGCTCACCAACAATACAGATATCCCCCTCGCTTTGCGGGCGAGGGGGACGCGGGATGCGCGTAGGTCAGCCTCAATGGTTACTGCCGAAAGGCGGGCCAGCGACGGCTCGGCGTGGGGTCATTCTGCGGCGCCAGCACCTCGACCGCGCGCTGGGCCAGCGTATGGATGGCGCGCGAGATTGGGGCGGCCTTCTGCGAAACGATGAACGGCACGCCGCGATTGATCGAGGCCACCACCAGCTTCTCGTCCTCGGGAATCTGCGCGAAGAAGCGGCGGCGCAGCTGCGACTCCACCTGGTTCGGGCGGATGCCATAGTACTGCTCGACCCGGTTGCAGACCAGCCGCACCTTCGAGAGCGAGATATTGACCCGCTCGGCGAGCTGGAAGAACTGGCTGACGCGGTGGATAGTCGTCACTTCCAGCGTCGTGACCGCCGCGATCAGGTCGGCTTCCTCCAGCACCGTCAGGGTCGCCTCGGAGAGATAGCTGCCCGTATCCACCACGACATAATCGAAGTTGTCGCGCAGCGCCGAGAGAATCGTCTTGGTGGCGTCGGAGGTGAATTGCTCGGCTGACTCTGGCGAGAGCGGCGCGCGCAGCAACCCAATCTCGGAGTCAGCGTGCTTGATGACCGTTCCCTCGATGATCTCCTGGTCAATGCCAACCGCTTCGCGCAGTTCGTCAATGCTGGCGCTGGTGTTGATGTTCAGCAGCACATGCGCGTCGCCGTTTTGCAGGTTGGCGTCTACCAGCACGACTGACTTCTGGCTCGCCTGCTGCAGCGCGATGGCCAGATTGGCGGCCAGCACGCTCGTCCCCGCGCCACCCTTGGGGCTGTAGACCGCGATGATCTTGCGCAGCCCGCCGCTGCCACCGCCGCCGCTGGCGGCATAGCCACCGCCACCGGGGCCTGGCTGGGGGATGTTCTCAATGGCGCGGCGGATCGTGCGGACGAGCTTCTCGCTGGTAAACGGCTTGACCAGGAAACCGCGCGCGCCCACAGACATGGCCTGCGAGAAGATCTCCGGGTCAGCCTGCACCGACATCATCACGATGCAGGTGTTAATCTGCCGGTTGATGACCTCGGCGACTTCGACGCCATCCATATCGCGCAGGTTGATGTCCATCAGAATGACATCGGGGCGAAGCTGGTCAGCCTTTTGAATAGCATCGCGCCCGCTGGAGGCGATGCCCACCACGCGGATGTCCTTCTCGAAGTGGAGGAGCTTCTGCACGTTTTGCGCGGTCTCCGCCATGTCATCCACGATCAGTAAACGGATTGTATCCGGCGCGCGTCCATCCGACTGTTGACCCATCTTCTTTTACCCCGTCCACAGAAAGTCCTGGCGTCGTCCCAGGCGCCCTGGCCTGCCACCACCGACGACATATGCTGGAGAGACACGCTCTGCGCGCGTCGCGCCACACACAGAACTGGTCCGCTCTCCCTCGCTGGGATCACGGACCAGTTCAGCCGCTTGAGGGAATACTTCCGCAGTATACCGCATCATCCACGCATTCAGCAGCCTCTGCGCCCACTGTGGCGAGAGTCACTCGCCACAGTGGTGGGGCTACTGGGCTAGTGGAAGAATTCGGAGATGATCGTGCCTGAATTGACCGGCGTGGTCGTCGCGGGCGCCGTGTCACCGGGCTTGCGGATTGCCAGCTCGAAGGTGGCGACGTTGCTGGTCAGGTACTGCAACGTTTGCGCATCCTGATGCTTGACGACCACGAACACGGCGCTGCCCCGCACGGCGTAGACGTACAGGTTCTGAATCATGGTCTGGCTTTCGCACGGCGGGGCGCCCGAGGGAAGATTTGGCAGGTTGGCATTGCAGAAGATGGCGATCAGATCAACGTGGTCGCCTGGCACCATCGCTGGCGCGCCATCCACCTTGATCTGCACCAGCACATCGCCGGCTTTTATCTGGCCCGGATTGATCGAGGTCAGGCTACCTACCGCGCCTGTACCCGCTGCCGCCAACCGGGGATCCGGATTGCGCAGGATTTCGCCCGCGTAGAAGTTGCTGCTGATGGATTGGCCGTTGAGGAAGGTGTTCAGGTCAGTCTGGCTCTTGAAGATGTAGGCGTCTTTGGGCGCGAAGTCCGTATTGACCGTCTTCGTGGTAAAGGCGGCGGAGATCAGGATGTAGCTGGCCTGAGTATCGCCGACCTGGCCAGACTGCGAAGTGGAGAGAACCGAGCCAGCCTGCAGATCGGACGCGGCCACGACGACCGTCTCGGTCTGTAGCGGAGCGGAGGTGTAGGTGCTGACGACGAAGATCACGATGGCGCCAGCGGCCAGGGCCAGCAACACACCCAAGAGTATGAGTGTGCGCCCCCCAGACGAGCGGGTGCGCATGGGGCGAGCCGGAGCTGCCATGGGGAAGTACCTCCTGGAGCGGTTGTTGACGTGGCGGACGGGGTCATCGAACGGGTACGCGGTCAACGAACTCTGTCGTACAAGTCAGGCGCGCTGATCCTGATGCGCCGACTCTTGAAGTGCAGGGACGAAACACAACAGGGTAGCGCCACAACAGTACCTAATCGTATGCCGCGTGCGCTACCCCGTGCGGTCCCAGGCGCCGCTGGGGTCGGAGCGAGCCGCCCAGTGACGCCTGGAGTTGATGGCGCTTTTAGAGCGCGCTGTTGATGTGCACGAAGATGCTGGAGATGGCCGGGCCAAGCAGCACGAGCGCCGCGATAACCACGATGGCGACCAGGGCGATGATCAGGGCATACTCTACGAGGCCCTGGCCACGGCTGCTGCGGCGAGAAAGCATGTTCATCGAAGTCCTCCAAACACAAGCAACGATTCGGGCGCTGCTTTTGGCTCGCGCCACAACGTTCGCGGGCATCGGAGCGCTGCGGTATGACCGAGACGCTCGTAGGCGCCGCATTTCCTCACATGGCGCTCAGGCGCCCTCGCGGGCTGCTGAGACACCCAAACAACTACTGTGGGGCAGTGTGACGTGTCTACGGGCATCCCCATCACCCTCACCACCACAATCCGCCTAGGAGCGACGCCGTTGACTACACGATGGTTAATTGCTTTTGGCGTCACTCAGATACCTTAACGCGGGCATCCAATCACAGTAACGAGATGCTTGCTATAGTCCCAAATGGGCGGTGGACCCCATCGTTCTCGCCGACCGCGCGGATTCCAGGGCGCCATGAGGCGCCTTGCTCGACGCCCAACCCATGCGCGGCGCTGGTCCCGCGAAGCCCGATAGCCATCACCTCCTCCTCGTCACAACCTCACCTACCCAATTGGCCCAGGCGCTGACCACTCCAGCATGGGGTGTGAATCAGTCGAGATCCCCGCTGGCTACTCGCTCTCCATCTTGATCCAGCCCTTGCGCAGCGCGTGGACAACGGCCGCGGTGCGGTCGTTGACCGAGAGCTTCTTCAGAATGGAGGTGATGTGATTCTTGACCGTTTGATCACTAATCCCTAACGACTTGGCAATCTCTTTGTTACTGTTGCCCCGCGCGATGTAATCCAATATCTCAATCTCGCGACCAGAGAGCGGCGAATACAGCGGCTGCACTTCGGGAGGCTCTTCGGCGGTCATCTCGCGGAAGACGCGCAGCACGCGCTTGGCGACGGTGGGACGCGAGAGCACATTGTCGTTGATGATGTAGATGCCGCGGCTGACCTTGCGCACGGCGTCCACCAGTTCCTCTGGCGAGATGCCCTTGAGCAGGTACGCCGCCGCGCCGAGCTTCATCGTCTGGAAGAGTTGCTCTTCGTCCTCGAAGGCCGTCAGCATGATGATGGCGACACGCGGGCTGGCGTGTCGCAGTTGGCGAGCAAGCTCCAGCGCATCGTTGGTCGAGAGCAGCGCGTCAATCAGGATGACATCGGGCATGTGCTGTTTGGCGAGGTCTAGCCCTTCGCGGCTGCTGGAGCTTTCGGCGATCACCACACAGTCGCCAGCCGCCTCCAGGGTTGCGCGGCAGCCCTGACGAAAGAGCGGGTGCTCGTCAATCAGCATAACTCGAATCGCGTCCATAGAGCGCCTCTCCCACCACATGTCAGCGCGTCCAGGTCCCAGGCTTCCGGCGCCTGCCCTGCGATATGCGCTCAGATAGTATATCCACAAATCGCGTGTGTAGCCACAATAGGCTAGGACCCCCTCGCTCTGGCCGCCCAGCGGGGCAGAGCCAGGCGGGATCGCCGCACACGCCAAGGGCGCTGGCACATCGGCCAGCGCCCTTCCATCACTGGATGCGCGCATCGCGTGCGGCGTTGCCCGCCGGATGGCGGCTCGCGCCAACTAAGCGGAGTAGTCGGCGAGCAGCTCGCGGAACTGTTTGGCCAGTTCGATGGCCTCGTCAAACGGCCGCTGCCAGACGTTGCGCCCGAAGATCAGGCCCGTGGCGCCCGCGTCCATCGCGATGCGCGCCTTGTCAATGATGTCGCCCTCGCCTTGCATCTCGCCGCCGCTGAAGAGTACCAGCGCCTTGCCCGCCGACTCCACCACCATGCGGGTCGCATCTTCGCGCGAGACCTGCATCGTGTTGTAGGGCTTGGGAGCCAGCTTGTCCTTCTCGGGGTTGCTCTTGGGGACGTTGATCTTGACGATGTCGGCGCCTAGCTCGCTGGCTACCCGCGCCGCATAGTCTATGGCATAGAGGCTGTCGCGCCCGCCCTTCTTCTCCATAGCCTCGCCGCGTGGGTAGGCCCACACGATGATCGGCATGCCGTAGTGGTCGCACTCCTCGCGCATCATGCGGAACTGCTCGAAGTCCTCGGCCTGCGCGGGCGAGCCAACATACAGCGTGTAGCCCACCGCGTCGGCGCCCAGCTTCACGGCGTCCTCGACCCCAGCGATCATCGGCGAGAACGCCTGGTCATCGGAGGGAATCTCAGTCTTGCCGTTGAGCTTGAGCACCAGCGGCACAGCGCCCGCATATTTGTACATATGCTTCTGTGCGATGCCATACTGGAAGACGATGCCAGAGAAGCCGCCTTCCTTCGCCAGCCGGAGCTGGAAGTCGGGGTCCTTGGCGGAAGGGTTGACAAAGAAGTCGCGGGGGCCGTGCTCCAGACCCTGGTCTATCGGCAGGAACAACAACGTGCCATTGCCGGGGCCAAAGCTATAGAGGAGCCGGTGGAGACGAGTTTTCTTGCCGATGCTGAGATCGAGATCGGCGAGCGTTGGCCGTTTCACACGCGTCATCGCCATGGCTATTTCTCCTGTGCGCTGTGTCCGGCGCGCATGGGCGCCAACCCACAGTCAGCGCGCATCTCGCCGGGCATCGTGCGACGCGGGGCGGGCCGCTCGCGCCCTGTCGGTGGGGCTGTGCGCGTCTCCATCCTCAACGCCGCGACTCTCGCCATTGAGAGTCTCCTGTAGTCTACCATGCGCCATCCGCGCGCGACAAATCGCGCCTGGGGATGGCCGCCGCGCCCGTTCCCGATACCGTGGGACGCGCTCAGCCGTTGACTCACTGATGGCCAAATCCACGCGAGTTGGATGGGAGAGATGATGCGCAGCCAGGGCGCCAGAACGCCGCTTCAGTCGCCGCGTCGTGCGCCAGTGAACGGGCGCGGGGCGTCCGACCTGTGGGCGCGGATCTGGCTGAGGCTGTGGGTGAGGCTGCGGGCCGGGCTGGCGGCGCACAGCGTCACGGGCTGGGCGCTGCGGCTGGCGCTGGTCGCCATCTACCTCGTCGGTTGGAGCGCACTCAGCCAGATTCACCTCCAGACCAGCGATCTCGAGCGCTTCTACATCCCCGCCGCGCTGATCGCGCTGCACGGGCGTCCGCTCTTCATCTACAGTAGTAGCCACCTGCGCGACTATCCGCTGGCGAATGGACCGCTGAGCATCGCGCCGCTGGTAGGCGCGCTGGGGCTGGCGGGCTGGCTGGGCTGGCTGCGCAGCATGGCGCTGACCCGCCTGGTCATCGTCGCGGTCTACAGCGTCTTCTCGCTGCTGCTGGCGCGCGAAGCCGTGCGGGTGGTGGATCGCTTTGCGCCAACGCCCCTGCGTGGCCCGCGGCGGCTGCTGGTCTATGAAGTCTTCCTGATCTCATTGCAGCTCTGGCAGAGCATGCTCTACTACGGCCATGTGGAGCAGCCGCTGATGCTGTGGCTGGCGCTGGTCGGCGTGCGGCTGGTGGGCGAGGGCAAACCAGGGCGCGCGGGCGTCTGGCTGGGGCTGGCGCTGCTAACGCGCACGACCGCGCTGACGATCATCATCCCGGTAGCGCTGCTGCTGGCGACGCGAGCGGATTGGCGCGGGCTGTGGCGGTGGGGCGGCGCGCTGGCGGCGGTGGTCGTGGGCGGGCTGGCGCCCTTCGCCCTGGCCGATGGGCGCGATCTGCTCTATTCGCTCGTCACCTTCCACAATTCGCAGCAGTCGCTGGGTGGCAACCTGTGGACGCTGGTGAGCGGTACGCCGCTGGCCGCGCTGCCGCAGCACGCGGATGGGTTCATTGTGCTATTGGCGACGCTGGCGGTGGCGTGGGTGGTTCTGCGGGCGCGCGCGGATCTGCGCGCCGACTCGCGCGACTTCTACGCGCTGCTGGCGTTGTGTAGTCTGTGCCATCCAGCCTTCATCAACATCCTCTGGCCCTACTACTTTCTGGAGGCCTTCACCTTCTGCGCCCTCTGGTGGCTGGCGGGCATCGGGGCGCTGGCGCGCGCGGGAGAGCGGGCGCGCTGGTGGCTGTGGGGGCTGGCGCCGCTCGGCCTGACGCTGCTGGGCCAGACGCGGCAATACGCGCTGACGCTACAAGAAGCGGCGACGCCCGGTGGTGGTGTCGCCGCCTGGAATCTGCTGACGTCTGTCGGATTGCTCGCGGTGATGGCGCTGCTGGCCTGGCGGCTGGCGCGCAGGCCCGCGAGCGCCCACTACGATCGACAGGTAGCCACACAGCAGGCGAACGCGGGTGGCTGAAGGTGCGCCTTGGCGGCCCTCCCGAACCCGCACAGGCGGGTTTCGCCTCGGCGGCAGCCGCCTCCCAGGCGCGGTTTCAACCGCCAGCCCCGTTGCTGCCTACACCAGCGCGCCAGCGCGCGCCAGCGTGCGGATGCGCTCCGCCGCCTCGGCCTGGCTCAACCCGCCCTGCTGGAACTGCGCCAGCACATCGTCCAGTGCGACGTGGCCATTGGCGGCGCTCGTCGCGGCGCCTTCGATGTCTGTCGCTGGCTCGGCCTCTGGACGCGGCGCGCGGGTGAATTGCCCCTCGCGGACGGCGAGCCAGAGATATAGCCCACCCACCGCCAGACCCACGATCAGCGCGGCGCCCGCCTGGCGCGCGACATCCTGCCAGTTGGGCAGCGGCACGCCCAGAGTCGCCGTGACGACCGAGTAGATCAGCGTTGCGGCTCCGCCAGCGGTGGCCAGCGCGCCCGCCGCCAGTAGCGCCAGCACGAAGCCACGGCGCGGCCCCTTGACGCCCTCGACGCGGGTGGCCGCGCCGAGCCACAGCGCCAGCGGCACATAGGCGACGCCAGCGATGGCGGTCGCGAAGGCCAGATGCCAGTTGGTGTCGGACGGCTGGGTTCCCGGGAAGTACTTGATGAGCGCGTCGTTGAGCAGCATCCACGCGCCGACCCAGAACGGTCCCGCGAAGATCGCCGCCGAGATCGCGCGCATCGAGAGACGGGTGGTCAGCGCGTCCAGCGGCTGGTGGGCCTCGCTGCGCGTCAGCCGCCAGCCGTAGACCGCCAGCGCCAGCGCCGCGAAGACGAGCGTCGGAGCGGCGTTGAAGTTGTTGAAGTAGTCCGGCGCGGAGCCAGGCGTCGCCGTGATCAGGCGCAGCAGATACTCCGCGAGGCGCTGCAAGCCGTAGATCAGGCTGACGATGCCCGCCGCGAAGCCGAGCAGCAGGAAGACGGGCCGGATCAGCGTTCGCTGGAGGCCCGCGCGGAATAGATAGATCAGCCACACGACGATGACCAGCGCTGCCGCCGCCCAGATCCCGATCAGTTCAGAGCCAACGCAGGTGGGCAGGTAGGGGCCAGTGAAAGGCCCTTGCGGCTGGACCGCCACGCACGGAATAGCGCCGCTGGCGTTGCCGATCAGGTTCTCGGTGCGCGAGACGGCGGATGACAGCATCGTGAGGGTGAAGAACGCCAGGATCAGCCCCAGGCCATCAATGCGCAGCCGCTGAAAGACCAGCGCGGCCCCGCGCGTGGGCGTCGCCCGCTGGCGTTCCCAGGCCAGCGCCAGCGCCAGACCGAGCGCGCTGATCGCCGTCGCCAAGGAGAACGCCAGCTCGTTCTGGAACGTGAGATCGAACTGCGAGAGCGCGGCGGTGCCCGCGGAAACGGCAACCAGCGTCGCGACGCCCAGCGCCAGATTCAGCGTGAAGGCGCGCACACCGCTCTCGCCGGGCTGTGGGTCGCTCGACATGTCGCGGCGGATCAGCCAATAATGCAGGCCGCCGAGGCCCGCGACGATGATCAGCGTGACGAGCGCCAGCACGACATTCTGCGTGACGCTGGCTCCGGTAGGAACCGAGTCATAATTGCCGCGCAGCGCCGTGAGCCGCAGCAGCACGCTCAGCAGCGACGAGACGCTCACCGTCAGAAAGACGGCCAGCGCGATCGTCACGACATAGAGGTAAGCGCGATACAGTCCTCGTGCCATGGATGAGTCCTCCCTCCACCTCGAAAGGTGATGTCGGGCGGGAGCGCAGATGAAATGAGCAACGATCCCTGCCTGACTGTTATACGATGGAGAAGGTTATCAAGGTAGTGACGTAGGGCGCAAAAAGCGCCCCGCGCGAACGAAAATACACCGTTCTACGCAGGACGCTCAGGTGAGCGCGGAGCTGGCTCGCACGGCTCTCAGTTCAGGATGACCGGATGGTAGCCATTCTGCTTGGCGCAGATATGGCCTTCGTCCATTGGGCGATTGCAGAAGGGGCAGCGCGGGCGGCCCATCAGCATCAGGCTGTTGATGCTGGAGCAGAGTTGCTGCCCCTGCTGGCGGGTGAACAGCACGGAGAAGA
>JAICVT010000207.1 GCA_025935235.1 Ktedonobacterales bacterium
CACCACGGCGTCCCCGCCGCGTTGGCGCACAGTGCGACCGTCGCGGCGGCTCCCGGCGCGGGCTGGCTGAGCGCCAGCGTGACAACGTGCCACGCATCGAGCCGCAGCGCGATGCCGCTGTGTAATCCGGCGCTGTGTGATGCGTTCGCGGCGTCGGATGGCGCCACGCGGACGGTGAGCGAGAAGTCGCCCGCTGGCGCGCCCTGCGCTACCGCGACGCTCGGAGCCGATGCTGACGAGGCTGGGATGGAGAGCGTCAGCGCGCCCTGCGCCACCTGCGCCAGCGGCGCGCCCGCGACGTTGGCGACAGGAGTCGCTGCCAGCAGCCAGCGAGGATCGAGCGCGGCGCCGCTGAAATCATCGCTAAACGCCGCTGGGTCAGGCGCGACGCCCAGCGCGACGGATGTAGAGTTGGGCGTCAGGCCGGGCGTGAGTGAGCGTAGCGCCGCTGGCGCGCCGAGCAGCAGCGCGCCAGAGCCACTCGCCGCCAGCAGCGCGCTCAGTGGCTTACCCCGCTGGTCGGGCAATCCCAGCGCCAGCGCGACACTCACTCCCGTCGCGCTGGCGGCTGGCGCGGCGCTATTCGGCGTCGGCGTATACGTTGGAGTCGTCGCCTGAACTGCGGGCGCCGTTGGCGTGGACGACGCGGAGCCAGCGGCTGTGGACGTGGATGCAGGCGTCAGCGCAATCGTTCCCAGCGCCGTCCAGGCGCCGATGGCCGGGGCGGGCGCTCCCGACGCGCTCTGTGCGCCGCTCTCGGCGGGTGGGAGCGCGAAGGCGCCCACGCTCACTCGCGCTTGCGTCGCGGCGGGCGCCGGGGTGGATGTGGCGCCAGGTGTAGCGGTGGATGGAGCGCCGCTCGCTCCGCTGCTTGCTCCGGCGCTCATCGCGTCCGCCGCATAGACCTGGAGGATGGTTGCGGCGCTCGCGTCGGCTGGCGGCTGAACGACCGCCGCCAGCGCCACACTGGTCGGCGTGGGCAGCCGCAGCGGCGTCGCGCTCCAGGGTCGCTGGCCGCCCGCCGCGCCGCCAGATGCGTCGCGCAGCAGCCAGACCTGCCCGGCGGCGCCCGTGGCGAGCAGATCCAGCTCGCCCGCCGCGCTGGACGTCTGCGCGGCCCCTTGCGGCGCTGAGGCGACGATCAGGTGGGGCGCCAGCGCGCTGGCCACGCCAGGAAGCGGCGCCGCCGACCATGCGCTCCAGCCGGGCGGCGCATCCGGCGCGGGCGCCAGAGTAGCAGTGGCTGTCGCGGCGCTAGTGGTTGCGGTTGCCCCGGTGGATGGCGGGCTGGCGGCGCTCGGCGCGCTCCAGTCGGCCTCGTAGAGCCGCCCATCCGCGCCGATGGCTAGCGCCCGCAGCCCTGCCGCGCTCGGCGTCAGCGCCAGCACAGGAGCGCTCTGGAATCCACTGGTCTGCGCCGGGCGCCCCAGCGACACCCAGACGCCAAGCATGCCCGCTGGACCGCCGCACAGCCAGATGGCGCCATCGCTGCCCAGCGCGCCCACCAGCATCCCGTGCTGACTCGTCCACTGCGCCGACACCCCGCTCACGAGCGCCGCGCCCGGTGGCGCGCCCAGCGCCTGCCATGCGACGCTCGCCTGCCGCGACGATGTGTTGGCGGGCGTATAGGCGGAGTAGAGCGCGCCATCCTGTCCGCGCGCGAAGATGTAGCGCTCGCCGGAGGGCAGCGTGACCACCGCTGGCGTCTGATCGGGCGCCAGCGCCACGCCCGGCGGCGCGCCCAGGGGCTTGACCACCGCCTGCGGCGTCGCCTGTGAGCCTGCCAGACGCTCTGGCGTGTGCGTGTCGGACCAGACCAACTCGGCGAGCGCGCCGCTGTTTGTCACGATGACGCCCTGCGCCAGCGAGGGTAGCGTGGACGCTGCGGACGCGGTTGGCGCGGTTGGCGCGGCGGTCGCGGGCGCTCCACCCGGCGTGGCGGTCGTCGCCCCCGTCTGGCCGCCCTTGCCCGTTGGGAAGTGGCCGGAACCACGCGATGAATGCAGCCAGCCGTAGAGCGCCCGCCCGCCGTTGAGGCCATAGGTCGAGCCGAGCGCCCATGCGCCTGTCGCGCTCTGGGTGAGGGTGGTCGTCTCGCTGGGGATATTGACCGCCTCGGCGCCGCGATGCCCCAGCATATTCTCCTCGACAAAGGTGATGTGTCCGCCGCCGACCGCCGCCACGACCGCTACATGCCCACCCGCAGGGCCAGCGGGCCACGGTCGCCCCGCGCTATCCAGCGAGCCCCACACCAGGATGTCGCCGGGCGCTGGGGGCTGCTGTGAGACGCCATCGCGCTCGGCGCTGAAGTCACCGGGGTGGTGGCCGCCCAGCCACAGGTACGGCGCATCCCCGCGCCAGCCGCCCGGCGCGTCGCCATAGGCCCAGGCAGCGAAGCGCGCCACCAGTTCCACACACTGAAAGCTCCACCCGTAGCCATCTGAGGTGGCTCTGCCCGGCGCGCAGTCGCCGCTGGCCGCGTGGGCTGGCGCGGCGTCGCAACTCACGTTGGCGCCGCCCGGCGCGAGCTGGTTGACGCCGTTAGCGCAGACTGGCACGCCGAACCAGCCGCCCGGCGCGTCGAAGCCTGGCAGGATGGTCGCGCCCCACAGCGAGCCGTTCGTGGCGGTGGGGTCAGCCTGCGCCAACCGCGCGCACGATGCGGTTGTCGGTGGGCGCGCGGCCGTCAGAGAAGCCGAGAGGGTGAGCGGCGTGAGGGGCGCGGCCAGCGCGGCGGGGACGCCGAACGAGAGCACGGCAAGCAGCCAGAATGTGAGGGCGAGCAGCGCGCGGGCGCCGACGCCGCGCGTCCGGCGGGAACGCGGACAAGACCCAATCCGCGCTGCTGGAATCCGCGATCGCATCGGCCCTGACCTCCACTCTGACGTTCAGGCCACGCTGATCCCATCACTCACTGCCAAGCGGCGCCAGGCGGCGTGCGAGACGCGGCGTGGCGCCCGCTCACCGTTTCTGACGGCTGACCTCCGCGCTATCTACAACGAAGAGGCGCCAGCATTGGGAGCGCATCACCGGCGCGCTCTCAAGTATGCTCTCAGTGTACCAGCACGGGCAACGGGCGAGGCGAGCGAGGCGGGCGCGTCAGGCCAGCGTGAGCCACTCCACACTTACCCGTTATACAGAGTGATACACTACGCCCAGGCGTCCAGCCGGACGCCTGTATCGCGCGGAGGCCGCTGGTCGGCGCTGCCGCAAGAACCGGGGAGGGCGCTTTCAGTGAATCCTCTTGATAGCATCACCAATCCCTTCAGCGACCAGGCGATTCTGGCGCTGGTCGCGGCGCTGGGCCTCAGCTCCACCGCCGGCCTGCGCGCGGTGGCGACGCTCTTTGCGATCGGCGTGGTCAGCGACATCAATGTCAACGGGCATCCGCTGCTGACGCTGCATGGCAACTTTACTGTGCTGGGGTCCACGCCAGTGCTGATCGTGCTGGGCGTGCTGACGATAGTCGAGATTCTGGTAGATAAGTTCCCCGTGCTAGATAGCCTGAACGATGTCATCCACACGGTCATCCGCCCGGTGGTGGGCGCGGTGATCGTGGCTGGCACCACCAACACGCTCAGCGACACGAATGTCTGGATCGCGGCGGGGGTCGGCGCGGTGCTGGCGTTCAGCGTGCATGCCACCAAGTCAACGACGCGCGTGGCGACCACGGCGGCCACCGCTGGCATCGGCAACCCCGTCGTCTCGACGATGGAGGATGTGCTGGCGGTCGGCGCGATTCTGCTGATTGTCGTGGCCAAGTCCGTCGCGATCTTGAACGCGCAATGGGCGCCGTGGGTGGGGCTGGCGCTGCTGATTATTGTCTTGCTGGCCGTGCTGTTGATCGTGCTGCTGGCCTGGCGCATTAGTGTGGCCATTGTGCGCGTCTTCAAGCCCAAGCCCGCCAAAGCCAGCGCGGCGGTCACGGGCGCATCCGCCGCATCCGCCGCATCCGCTATCCCGCTGGAGCGGCAGCCAGCGGAGTGAACCTCACCTCACCCCCAGCCCCCTCTCCCACGGAGAGAGGGGGAGCAATTCAGAGGAGTTGACGAGACATCATGCTGACCGGCGCCCCACCCGCTGACCGCGCGCCAGGCGCCCCTTCGCCCAGGCGGCGTGTCTGGCCGTGGGCCGCCGGATCGCTGCTGATTATGCTCGCCGTCATCGCCGCCACGCTGGTCGGGCATCGGCTGGCGGCGCAGGCGCGACTGGCCAGCCAGGTGTCGCCCGCGCCCGCGCTGCCGCCGCTCTCGGTTGAGGCAGTAGCTCACGCGCTGGGGCCGATCAATCAGCTCACGCTTGATCAGCAGGCACAGACGCTGGTAGCGCAGGTGCAGACGCAGCCCTGCCCACATGTCGGCCTCGCGCCGATCCCTGGGTGCGTCTCCAGCGAGAACATGCGGGCGGGCATCGTCTTCTACAACAGCGTGACTGGCGCCGTTCGCAGCCAGGCTATCAAGCCAACCGCTGAGGCGGGCGATGTTGTCGCGCTCACCAATACGGCGCACAGCGTCACATATCTGCTCGACAACAGCGGCGTGACCTTCTACGACGACGCGACGGGCAAGCAGCTCGGTGGCTACACCAGCCAGTTTGTCGCGCGCGCGCAGGCGGCTGCGCTCGATGACCAGCTTGGCGTGATCTATGCGCTTGATGACCAGAGCACGCTCAACGCTTTCGACGCGACGAGCGGGCAGCTTGTGGCGACTGTGACGACGCCATCACGGGGTCTGCCGCAGCTTCTGGTAGATGCCAACGCGAGTCGCCTCTATCTCGTTGTGAGCAACGGAGGCGATGCGCCCACACTGCTCTACGCCTACAATGCCAGCGACCTCTCGCCGCTCGGCTCCTGGAGCCTGCCTAACGGCCTCCTGATGGCAGGGTTCGACAGCGCGACCCACTCCCTCTACCTGAGCGGCGGCAATGCGCCCACGATCTCGCGCCTCGATCTGACAACACTGCCCGCGAGCCAGCCAATCGGCCCAGTCGCGCAAAGCGTGCCAGCCCATCCGGCGAGCGTTCTCGCGCTGAACGGCGCGAGCCGTTTTGGCTTCGACCACGCGAGCGGCGCGGCGCTGGTGATGACTAGCGCGGGCGTCGAGGCATACGCCACTGGCGCGGCGCGGCCCTATGCGGCGCTGCCGCTGGTGCGTGGACCCGTGGCTTATGGCGCGGAGAACTTGCCCTGGCTGCTGCCAGTGGATTCTAGCGCCGGGCTGGCTTACCTGCCGGGCGACGATAACACCATCCTGATCGTCAATATGGCTCAGCCGAGCAGCCACGCCGCGCCCAACGCGCTGACCGCCGAGGTGATGGCCCGCGCGGGGCTGGCGAGCCTGCTGCCCGACACCAATCAGAATCCGCCCTTCCTCAGCGCGCAAACCTTTCCGCTGGGCGCTGGCTCGGTCGGCCGCGAGTACTACATCCACTACTCCGATCTCGGCTGGAAGGGGCCATACGCCGGGACGGCCAGCCTCAGCGACGTGAAAGCCGGAACGACGGCGGGCGAGTATACAATGACGTTCAGCGTCACCTGGAACCAGCTCTTCCCGCGCACGCACAGCTGGACTGTCCAGATCACGCCCGATGGCCGCACGCATCTGCTGGCCGACAGCGGCGACGGCCTCCCGTAGCGCCGCGCCATTCTGGAAAGAGTTGCGATCCATGCCACGCCATGAAGGGCGCGCCAGCGACGCGCTGCGCCCCGTCAGCATCACCGTTGATTACCTCAAGCGCGCCGAAGGCTCGGCGCTGATCGAGTTTGGCGATACGCGCGTGCTCTGCGTCGCCAGCATCGAGGATGGCGTGCCGCCGTTCCTGGAGGGGCGCGGCCAGGGCTGGGTGACAGCGGAATACGCCATGTTGCCGCGCTCCGGCGCCACGCGCTCCCGGCGCGAGAGCGTGGCGGGCAAAGTGGGCGGGCGCACCCACGAGATTCAGCGGCTGATCGGGCGCTCGCTGCGCGCCGCGCTTGATCTGCGCGCTCTGGGCGAACGCACCATCACGCTCGATTGCGACGTGCTTCAGGCGGATGGTGGCACCCGCACGGCGGCCATCACCGGCGCGTGGGTCGCGCTGCAACGCGCCACCAAGCGCCTCAAGGCCGAGGGCGCGCTACGAGCCGATCCGGTCAAGGCGCAGGTCGCCGCCATCAGCGTGGGCATCGTCAAGGGCGAGGCGCTGCTCGACCTCGACTACGCCGAGGACTCGCACGCCGAGGTGGACTCTAATGTCGTGATGACCGACGCGGGCGCGTTCATCGAGGTGCAGGGAACAGCCGAGGGCAAGCCGTTCACTCGCGCCCAGCTCGATGAGTTGCTGGCGCTGGCCGAGAAGGGCATCCGCGAGCTGCACGCGCTCCAGCGGCGCTCCGTGTGACGGCGCAGACGGCGGGTGGGCCTTGCTCCGCGCGTGAGCGAGGTCAGGGAGTGAGGTCGCATGCCAGCGCGTAAGCCGAAGAGCGGCGTCAACTCACCGCGCCTGCCCGCCACGCTGCCAGTCGCGGTATCGCCGCTGGATGAACTGCCCGCCGATGGCGAGACCTGCGCGGGTGTCGAACTGCGGGGCGCGGACTTCAGCGGGCGAGTCATCGCGCGGCCGCACTTCGATACGGTCATCTTTACGCAGGTGATGGCGACAGGCGTTCACTTCGACCACCTGCGCGCCGAAGATGCGCGCTTCACTGGCTGCAATCTGGCCAACGCGCTCTGGCCTGAAGCCATGTGCAGCCGTCTGGAGTTCATCGGCTGCCGCATGACCGGATTCTCCGCGCAGGAGGCCGAGTTCGTGGATGTCGTCTTTCGCGATTGCAAGCTCGACCTGGCGCAGTTCTATCGCGCCAAGCTGCGCGGCGCGCGCTTCGAGGATTGCCCGCTCACGGGCGGCGACTTGCGCGGAGCCGATCTGACCGGGGCGGTGTTGGCACGCTGCGACCTGAGTGGCGCCGACCTCACGGGCGCCACGCTGGCGGGCGTGGACCTGCGCGCTTGCACAATAGACGGCGTGCGGATCGGCCCGCAGGAGTTGCGCGGCGCGACGGTGGACGAGGCGCAGGCGGTGGCGCTCGTCCGCGCGATGGGCATCACTGTCGAGTAGCGGTATGAGGGGAGCGGCGACACATGGCGGATGCGAGCGATTCCGGGCGCCCAGACACCCAGCCGACCTGGGCCGACCTCTACGACTATCGCGCTCGCGTGGCGCGACTCTATCGCCAGCGCGAGCAAGCCTATCACCAGGACGCCGACGAGCAGGAGACGCTGGAGCGCTTCCGCGCCGCCCGCGACGCGCTCTTCGCGCGGCATCCACAATCGGCGCTGACGGCTGAGGAGCGCGCCAGATTCAGCGGGCTGCGCTACTTCCCCTACGCGCCTGAGCTGCGCGTTGAGGCCATCCTGACGCCGCTCGCGCCAGAGCCGTCGGAGGCGGGCGAAGCGGAGCAGACGCCAATCGAGGCCAGCGGCCCGCACACCATGCGCTTCGCGCGCGCCGCCCGCGTCAGCTTCACCATCGGCGAGACGCCCGCCGAGCTGACGATGTACTGGATAGATGTCTACGGCGGCGGGCTATTTCTGGCGTTTCGCGACGCCACCTGCCCAGACGAGAGCTACGGCGGCGGGCGCTACCTGCTGGATACCGTCAAGGGCAGCGACTTCATTCGCCTGGACGCCGACCAGTCCGATAGGCCTGATGACAGGATGGGCTATGCTGGTGGACGCATCGTGCTAGACTTCAATTACGCCTACAATCCGTCGTAGGAAACTCAAACAGCGACTCTTCCATCTCCCCCAGCGCCCATTCTATCTGTACCGGGTCAGAATCTTTCTTGCTTCTGACAATCGCTCGAATCCCAAAGGCACTGAGCACTTGCCGTTTGGAGTCGTAGTCCA
>JAICVT010000196.1 GCA_025935235.1 Ktedonobacterales bacterium
GCCTGCTGCGATGGATACGCTGGCTGCCCATACCCTGGCTGTGGCGGATACGCTGGCTGTCCGTACCCCGGCTGTGGTGGATAGCCAGGCTGCGGCGGATAGCCCGGCTGGCCGTATCCCGGCTGTGGCGGATAGCCCGGCTGGCCGTACATGCCCATCTGCTGCGCCTGGAGCTGGCGCGCCTGATAGGCGCTGACGGCGCGCATGCGCGAGACGCTCCAGAAGATGCGCGCGCCGCCGATCAGCAGCAGCACGACGCCGTAGAACAGGCTGCCGGAGTCCCCCGACGAGGCGCCGACGGCCAGCGTAATCAGCCCAGCGACGACGAAGACGATGCCCAGAATCAGGTAGAGGACGTTACCCGTCTTGCCGAGGAAACCCATCGTGTGACCCTCCTTCACCCGCCCGCCACGTCCAGATGGTCATCGAGGCCATGTGGCGAGCGGCGGGGTAACAGGAGGCATTGTACGGGGGCGCCGCCTGCCGGTCAAGCGGCGCCGAGGAGAGCCGAGGAGATGCGGGCAAGGGGCCAGGTCTGCGAACCTGTTTGGCGGTACACGGCCTTGTAGGCTTGCGGGCTCTCGGCCAGCACACGACGCCTTCCAATCGCGTCTAGCCTACGCGAACCAGCCATCCGCGCCTGGCTCACGACCCGCTGCGATGCGTGGCTGGTACTGTTGGGCAAAGAGCTGGCTGACCAGCTCGCGCCGGCTGCGAACGCCGACCTTCTCAAAGACCGCCTTGAGATGATCCTGCACTGTGTTTGCTGTGATATGAAACGCCTCGGCCATCTCTGTCGTTGTCAGTCCTTGCGCCACGAGTCGCACGATCTCGCTCTCCCGGCGGGACAGCGCGTACGCCTGCACGATGAGCTGGGCGATCTCTACGGGTCGCGCCACCTCGACGATTACAGCGATCTGCCCATCCGCGTGTGCGCCGGTCGTCCTTGAAGCGTGCAGAACCAGCCACTGACCAGATACGGTCCGCAGGCGTGCCCGCGGAGCCAGGTCAGGGGCCGCTTCGCCGTGGCGCTCGGCGGCTCGCACTCGGGCTGCCACCGCATGTACGGCATAGGGCAGACCGTGAACGGGAGAGCGATCTTCTTCTGCCACGTCCGCAAGCAGGCGCTGGGCTATTGGAGTGATCGCTGCGACCGAGTGATCTTCCGCCAGCAGCAGTAACCCCGGCGCATCAGCGGACTCCTCTGTCGTGGCGGCGCCAAGCAGCAGGCTGCTGCGCAGCCCTTCAGCAAGAGATGGAGCAATGCGACGCAGGAAGGCCGCCTCAGCCGGATCAAACGGCGGGCTTGTCCGCTCACGATGCAGGCAGAGCACGCCCCAGCAGACACCGCGGGTGATGAGCGCGGCCCGTAACTCATCGCCCAGCCCGAGGGGCGCCAGAATCTCCCGGTACCGCTGGCTCTGCTCCGCCTGCTGATGCGTCATCTGGACCAGACCGCCCACGGGCGACTCGCCACGCGCCAGCGCGACAAACTTGTTCACATCATCCTGGAGGAACTCATTCTCGATGAATTGTGGCGTGGCTTGTTGCAGGATGTCGTCTGACATGGCGCTGGTAAAGAGCAGCGTCGCCGGATCAACCGTCGCGAAGAAGGCCGCCTCGATCGGGATGACCTTCCGCAGTTGCTTGAGCGTTTCGCCTTGAAAGGCGCGGAAGTCTAAGCTCGCCTGCGTCAAGCGGATGATTTCTCGCCGAACCCGCTTGGCTTCGTGCTGCTTCTGCGCCATACGCTGACCCCCGCATTGCCTGGAGAAACGCGACACCAGTCGTATCACTCAACGTATAACGCGCCCCGCTTCCGGACTAGCGGACGGCTCACATAGGCGGCGAAATCACCGTGAGGCTTTGCGCCGGATGCTCAGCGCGGCGCCGTCATCACCAACTCGTATCGGTGGGCGGATCTGCTGGCTCGCAGTCGCGGTGATAGGGCGCCCAGACGGCAAGCGCATAGCCAAGGTCAGCTTGGCCGTCCAAAGGCTCGCTCACAAAGCGCCCGGTCTGGCAGTACGCACAGGGCCGTACGATTACGAGATCATCGCGGCGCAGGAGAAAGAGTACACCATCTACGACCGCCGACGCACTCTGTCCCTCTGCATCCATCGCTATCGCCTCCGCTGGCGCCTCGCGACCAGTGAGCGCGAGCATCCGCTCGTCAAGGCGGCGACGCAGTTGCAGGCGCGCCGCATCTATGGCGCCAGTATAGACCGCGACTGCTGTCGCTTGCCAGTCGCTTGACTCCCTGCGCGAGAGCGTGATGGCGCTTGATTGCGGACTGGGATGTCTTGTCACCGATGAGGCGACGTGAGCGCTCATGCTGGGCCCTCCTGTGTGGTCCTCTTGACTTCTCGGTGGATCAATCCCACGCGGACAGCATAATGGAGGCGATATCGGGGAACCATCCCAGAAATCTGGGATTCTCCCGAAGCGCCGCTGGGGCTACGCTTGGAACGGCGGCTCGAGTTCGTCCCGAACGAGGGATGAGACCAGGAAAAAGCAAGGAGCATGGACCATGTCGGTCGAAGAGAACAAGGCGCTAGTCCGCCGGTTTTATGCAGAGATTGACAGCGGCAATCTCGCGGCGATGGACGAGTTGGTCGCCGAGGATTACCTCGACCACACCCCCCCGCCGTTCCCCGGCTTACCGCCTGGGCGGGAAGGCCTGAAGCAAGCATTCAAGATCTTCTCGGAAGCGACGCCTGGCTACCACCGCATTGACGCCCAAGTCGCTGAAGGCGATCTGGTCGTGACACGCCTCACCGCGGTAGGGCAACACGCGGGCGACCTTCCCGGCGCCCCTCGAACCGGCCATGACTTGAGGATGACCGCGATCGCTGTCCACCGCATCGCTGATGGGAAACTCGCCGAGAAGTGGTCGGAGAAAGACGTACTCGGCTTCTTGCAGCAGATCGGCGTGATGCGCCCACCGGAACACGCGGGAGATTGAGCGCCAGCCGCACGGAGGGTCAGGTAGTAGAGGAACGGCGATCCCGGGCTGGACACGCTGGGCGGCTCAGCCCAGCGCCAGCCCGTAGGAACGCTCCTCGAAGAGCGCGATGAAGCCTTCCGCCGCGTAGAGCGCGCGGGCGTGCGCGTTGTCCATGCGGACGGTCAGCAGGGCGCAGTCAGCGCCGTAGTCGGCCAGCGCCAGCAGCCCGGCGCGCACCAGCGCCCGCGCCAGACCCGTCCGGCGGCTCTGGGGCGCCACGCCAAGCATCTCGATCCACCCGGCGCGCCGCCCCAGCCGCTCGCGCTCATCGGGGCGCAGCGCCAGATGGCAGAAGCCGACGATGGTCCCTGCTGGCGACTCAGCCACCAGATCCAGCTCGGGCGTGTAGGCCCGGTCGGCCATCAGCGCGCGGCGACGGCTCTCGCTGAGCGGCAGGCGGCTGGCGCGCGGGAAGAGCTGGCGCGCCAGCGCCAGATAGTCGCCCAGCTCAGCGGACGCCAGCGGGCGGATGCGATAGCCAGCGGGCGCGTCGCCCGCTGCCAGCGGCGTGTCCCCACTGAGCGAGCGGCTCAGCCGCAGTGAGGCGCCTGGCCGCGCGTTGAAGCCCAGCCGCTCCAGCGCTGCCAATCGCCGCTCCTGGATGCTGCGCGCCTCGGTGCGCAGCATCGGCGCCGTGTCTGAGTCGTCGGCCAGCTCACAGGCTCGCCAGGCGGCCAAGGCGATGACGCGCGCATCCAGTTCGTCGGTCTGCGCGGAGGGGCGCGCGAACCACAGCAGCCGGCCGCCCGACCGCAGCAGCGCGAAGGCGACCAGCGCGCCGCGTGTGTTGAGCCAGAGACGGGCGTCGTGCGCGAGATCCAGCTCAGGGTCGGCCAGCATCGCCCGCAGTTGACCCGCGCCGGGCCAGTCGAATCCTGGCTCCGCCGCCTGCGCCGAGAGCAGCAGCTCGATGACGGCGCGCTGATCGCTCGGGCGATAGGGTCGCGCCAGCAGCCGCTCAGGCTCCATCGCACGCTCCTGTCGCTCCCAGTCCGCGTCGCAATCCGGCGCCGCACGCTCCCACCACTCCGGCGCTGCGAGTGCGCGCCATCGCTGAAGAGCCGGGCTATCCGTCATGGGCATGCCAGGGTTCCTCCCACATCCGTGTATCGTCCGTATCATCCGTATCGTCGTGCCAGTCGGCGGCGTCGGCGCCCGCCAGTCGCCGGTAGCTCTCGTAGCGCGCGGCGTCTATCGCGCCTGAGCGCGCCGCTGCGATCACCGCGCATCCCGGCTCACTCAGGTGCTGGCAATCGGTGAAGGCGCAGCCATCCACCAGCGGCCGGAACTCGCGGAAGAGCCTGGGCAGCTCAGCCAGCGCGCTCGGATCCAGCGCCAGCGCGCGGATGCCCGCCGTATCGGCCAGCCAGCCGCCATCCGCGCCTGAGAGCGCGACCATCCGTGCGCCAGTCGTCGTGTGGCGACCCTTGCCGGTGGAGTCGCTGATGGCGCTGACGCGCAACGCCAGCCCCGGCTCCAGCGCGTTCAGCAGGCTCGACTTGCCCACGCCAGATGGCCCCGTCAGCGCCGAGACACGCCCCGCGAGCAGCGTGCGCAGCTCGTCCACGCCCGCGCCGGTCGTCGCGCTGGTGGTGACGACGGCGTAGCCCAGCCCGGCATAGACCGCCAGCCGCTCGCGCAGCCACGGCTCGATGCCCTGGTCGGCCTTGTTGACGCACAGCGCGGCCATCGCGCCCTGCGACTCCGCCAGCGCCAGGAAGCGGTCGGCCAGCCGCAGGTGTGGCGCTGGCTCGCGCGCGGCGAAGACGATCACCAGCTGCTCGATGCCCGCCACCGCGGTCAGCTGCCGCTGGCCGGGGTCGGGATCCTGCCGGGTGAGCGCGGCGCCCGCGCGGGTGACAACCCGCTCGATGACGCCCTCGCCCGCGCCAGTGGCCCGCGCCAGCACGCGGTCGCCGATGGCGACGGGATCATGCTGGTTGACCTTCACCGCACGGGCCGTATGGCGCGCCGACGCGCTCTCGGCGTAGGTCAGCGCCTTACGCAGGCGACCGCGCACGACACACCACAGCGCGCCGTCGGCTCCCTCCACGCGGTAGCGACCACGGCTGCCCTCGGTGATCAGCCCCTCGATGAGGGCGCTGGTTGTGGATGCTTCGGTCGCGTTCATGGCGGTAACTGCGCTTTCGTTGCGTTCGCTGCTTTCGCTGTTCTCGTTGCAGTCGTTGTGGTCGCGTGTTTCCTGTTGCCGTTCGGCTGCTCGCTCTGACTGGCGCTGCTGCTTGCGCAGCTCGTATTCGCGAGCGATCTGTCGCTGGTGTTTGCGGCTCACTGTGGCGCGCTCCTCATGGCTGTCTATTCTTCTGGAGGCCCGGTCAAACGCACATGCGCGGCGCATGGGCAGAGTGACGCCAGGTCTGAAAAATTGGGCGTTCGCGCAGGACGCCTGTGGCCAATCTTCAGCGATCAGCGGCCAGGCGCGGGCGTGGTGAAGCGGCGACAGTATGCCGCTAGCTTGAGCGTTGCGCGGGGGAGCGGTCCACCAGGCGACCGGTTACGCGGCGAGGACTCCGAGCGCGGTAGCGCGCGTGCGGATGGTCGGGGCGCGGAGGACGCCAGTGGCGCGCTCGACGAGCGCGAGCATCGTCGCCTTCATATGCGCGTCCTCCTGTTCTCTCTGGAGCGTGCCATCGCCGGGCGGCGCGCACGCGGAATCATGCCTTCTGAAGTTAGATACGCTGCGATGTTTCATCGGACATCGCCAGATGTCAGCCATCCGCCCACCGGGCGGCGCGACAACACAGCGGATTGTACACGCCGATGCGCCAAAACGCAAGGCGCTGTTGGCGAACGCTGCCCGCTTGTGTTATTTGCTGGTAGACAGCGCGGCTGTCCATCCGTTACACTGCCTCCAAGTTCGAGCGCTCGCCTGCGAAGACGTGGGCGCACGCGGACGATGGCGGAGAGGGAGGGAGCAATGCGTGTGGTCTGGCAGCTGGCGACCGGGCTGGCGGCGCTGGCGCTGCTGGCGGCGCTGGCAGGCTGTGGCGGCACCAAGAGCAGCAACGAAGTGGACATGGGCGTGGCGGCCTTCCAGCAGACCAGCGTCAGCGTCAAGGCGGGTACGGCGGTTCACTTCGTTGATCCGCCCACAGGCGGCACGCACATCATCTGCGTGGGCCAGGGAACGCAGTGTGTCGCGCAGACTGGCGCGCCCGCCGCGCTGAACGACCCGCACGGTATCCAGTTCGTGCAGGGCGACTCGCGCGACATCGTCTTCCCCAGCGCCGGAACCTACAACGTCGTCTGCATCATTCATCCCGGCATGCAGGTCACCATCACCGTGACCTCCTGAGCGCAAACGCCCCAGCCCTGTCACAAGAACTGTCCCAAAGCTGGCGTTGCACGCGCCGATTCGTCTACTGTCGCCACCGCTGTCAACAGGAGGCATCGCCACTATGCTCACACCGCGCTCGCCCGCGCGTCACGCGTTCGTCGGCCTGCTGGCCGCGCTGCTGGCCATCGTCGGCGCCGCCGCGACGCCAGCCGCCATCGCGGCCTCGTCCGCTGCCTCTGCCGTGTCCGCGAGGTCGGCGTCGGCCACCCAGCGCGCACTGGACGCCAGCCTGTGTCCCGCCAATGCGCGGCTGCGCAGCGCGGAGAGCGGGCCGCCCGCGCAGTTCGCGCAGATCATTCATGTGCCAGCCGACCAGCCGAGCATCCAGGCGGCGGTCAGCGTCGCCCAGCCCGACGACCTGATCCTGATCGCGCCGGGCGTCTATCACGAGGCGGTCAAGGTCTGCAACGCCGACCTGACAATTCGTGGCGAGGACCGCAACGCGGTGATCCTGGATGGCCAGTCGCAGCTCACCAATGGCTTCACCGTGCTGGCGGATAATGTCGTCCTGGAAAACATGACCGCCCATCACTACCTGGGCAATGGCTTCTTCTGGACCGATCAGACCGGCTACCGTGGCAGCTACCTGACGGCCTACGACAACGGCGACTACGGCATCTACGCCTTCGGCTCGCGGCACGGCGAATTCGACCGCTCCTACGCCTCTGGCAGCCCGGATTCGGGGTTCTACATTGGCCAGTGCTTCCCCTGCGACGCCATCATCAACGACGTGCGCTCGGAGTGGAACGGGCTGGGCTATTCCGGCACCAACGCGGGCGGCAATCTGGTGATCGAGAACTCGGAGTGGGATCAGAACAGCGCGGGCATCGTCCCCAACACGCTCGACAGCGAGAAGATGGCGCCGCAGCGCGGCGCGACGCTGATCGGCAACTACGTCCATGACAACGGCAACGCCAAAGCGCCCTACACCATCTGGGCGCACATCCCGCTTGGCACGGGCATTCTGATAGCGGGCGGCGACAAGGACTACATCACCCAGAACCGCGTCGAGAATAATCCCGACTATGGCATCCTGGTGCTGGGCAACATTGACCAGAACTTCTGGATCGCCACTGGCAACGTGGTCGAGCGCAACACGGTACGCAACTCTGGCATCGCCGATCTGGCGCTCGGCGCGCCGATCGGCGCCAATAACTGCTTCTCGGATAATCAGGCCACGACCACGCTGCCGCCGCTGCTGGAGGTCACGCATGCCTGCGGCTCGCCGCTGGCGCTGGATGGCGGCGGCGACTTCAGCATCACGCTGCGCCTCTTCGCCAACGACGTGAACGCCGGGCTCAGCTCACCGGGGCCAAGCTACAACCCGCCCGACTTCCGCAAGATCGCGGCGCCACCCGCTCAGACCAGCATGCCCGACATCAACGCGGCGCCCGCGCCGACCATCATAGATGATTTCCCGCCGGGTACGACCTCGGCCAACGGCTACGCGCCGATCACCAACGCCTACACCCCAGGAGGTTCCGCCATGCTGCTGCCCCTTGGCTTCACGTCCTACTCCATCGTGCAGATTCTGCTCTCGCTCTATGGCAATCTGCTGTTCTTCGCGCTCTATAGCGCCTGGCTGGCCGTGGCGTTCGTCGAGTTGGCGCATCGCGAGGATCTGCGCGGCGGGCAGCGGCTGGGCTGGGGCATCGTGACGCTGGGGCTGCCCATCCTTGGCCCGATCCTCTACTACTTCGTCAGCGGATCGAAGCTCAGCCCGCGCTTCCGGCTGGCGCTGGTGCTGGGCGCGCCCGCGCTCTGCCTGCTGGTGACGGTGGCGCTACTGGTGGTGGCCTCCTACACGCTGCTGTAGGGCAGAACCTCACCCCCCAGCCCCC
>JAICVT010000024.1 GCA_025935235.1 Ktedonobacterales bacterium
CAAAGCTCCAGCGACAACTGCCTGGAGCAGGATAAGCCCGCCATCACCATCGTGGCCATGCAAGATCAGAACGGCGTCGTGCAGATGCTGGCGACCAATGCGGTCGTCGCCACCTATCAGGACTCGCCTGTCACCGACTACTACGTCAAGCAGCAGCCCGATCAGTATGCGGTCGGCGGCGCGGTCGTCTTCCCCGCCCCCGAAGGGATCGCCGTGCGCAAGGGTGACACCGCGATGGCTATCGCCGTCGAGGACGCCTTTGACCTGCTGAAAGGCGCTGGCGACTACCACAAGCTGATCGCCAAATGGGGACTGGCGAGCGCGGAGTTGACGGCGGACGCGCCGCGCCCAGCCAGCCGCGCGTAGCGCCCATGCCGCTACCCCTCGCGGCCCACTCGCTCGGCGCGCACGATGGCGTACTCCATCGTCCAGCCTGCCAGATGACCCGGCTCCTCGGCAGGGGTGATCTCGAAGTAGGCGCGCGCCTCGGCAGGCGCGGCCAGCATCGCGGCCTGCAGCGCGTCGCGGTCGGCGGCGGGCATCTGCGTGCGCGCAGCCCACGGCGCGAAGGCGATGCGCTTGCGCCCGACCTCCGCATGCGCCAGGCGCAGCCCGGCCTGGGCGACGAACGCGCGCCACTCGGCTAGCGTGTGCGAGCGGATGTGGCTGGGGTCGCGCCGCCGCTCCCAGTCGTTCAGCAGGTGGTCCAGCGTGGGATCATCAGGCGCGATATTGTCAATGATGACCAGCCGCCCGCCGGACTTGAGCGCACGCGCCATCTCGCGCACCGCCCGCGCCGCATCGGGATAGTGGTGCGGCGCGATGCGCACCGTCACCAGATCGAAGCTCTCGTCGAGGAAGGGCAGCCGCTCGGCGTCGGCGATCACGTAGTCCACGTTGGTCGTGCCCTGGGCGCTGATGTGGGCGCGGGCCGCCGCCAGCATGCGCGGCGTCAGATCGCTAGCCACCATGCGCGCCACGTGCGGGGCCAGCGCCAGCGCGACATGCCCACCGCCGGTCGAGACATCCAGCGCACTGTCAGTGGCGCGCGGCGCGGCCAGTTCCACCAGCCGCTCCAGATCGGCGCCGCCCGCATGCGACTCGCTGGCCACGTAGGCCTCAGCGTTGGGCGCGAAGGTCTGCCAGACCCGCTCATGCGCCTCCCGCTCCGCCGCGTCCTCCGCCGCGTCCTCCGCCGCGAGGAGCGGTTGGAACTCTAGCCGGTTGCCGAAGGGGTCGCGCGTCTCGAAGCGCAGCCGCCCTGGCAGCGGAACATCCTCGGCGATCGGCGCGCCAGCCGCCTCCAGCCGCGTACGGAGGGCGGCCAGATCATCCACACGCAGGGCCGGATGCCCCTTGCGCTGCGGGCGAAAGTCGTCCTCCACGCCCAGATGTAGCTCGCAGTCGCCACAGCGGAACCACACACCGCCGCGTGCCGCCAGCGCGGCGGGCTTGGCCAGTTCCGGCAGTCCCAGGGTTTCGCCATAGAACTGCCGCGCGGTCGGCTCGGCGTCGCGCGGCATGGTGAGCTGTATGTGGTCGAATCCCAGGATGGCTGGCGTCGTGGCCGTGCACTCGTCCCTCATCACTCTGTCTCCTCACGCTGTTGACGACGAGGTGGACGCGGCGCCTGCCCTGGTGGAGTCGCCGCCGTTCAGTCTCAGTGATGAGTGTAGAGTATCGCCGCCGCGGTATCCAGCCGCTCAGAGGCATAGCTGCTATCGCATTTTCCGATAGCGCCGCTGCTGCGCTATGGCATCAGCGCTTTGAACGCCAGATGGCGTCCCTTGCCCTGGCCCAGCGCCAGCGCGAACCACAGGCTGGCGACCGCGTCCACCAGGGCTACCTGCTCGGGGCCGCCGACGTAGACCGGGCGCAGACCGACATCGCGGATGAGTTGCTCGACGGTCGCTCGCGCGTCCCCTGCCGCGCCATTAGCGGCGTCATCCGGGCCAGCATAGAACAGGTCGGCCTGCACGCCGTTCACGACCGGGTCGGCGAAATTCTCCCAGCCCAGCGAGTTGAACGCGCGATAGACGCGCGCGTTGGGCGCGGCGGCGCTGATCGCGGCGACGCTGTTCATCGGGCCGCCGCCCATGCGGTTCGCCGCGTCTATGATCATCTTGCCGTCGAGTTGGCTGGCGTAGGCGGCGAGCAGCGCGTCAACCGCGCCGCCGGGAACCGCCAGCGCGACCACCTCGCTCGCAGCCAGCGCATCGGCGACCTCGCCAATCGTCGCATCCTGCCCCAGTTCAGCGCGCAATGCCTGCGCCCGTGACGAGGCTGGATCGGTGACGCCGAAGGCCACCTGATGTCCGGTGGCGACCCACTTGCTTCCGAGCGTGCCACCAATCTTGCCCGCGCCGAGCACGGCGATGCGGATTGTTGCCATGCGTATCCTCCTGAAGTTCTCTCTCGCTCCATGCGTGGGCGCCTGCCAGCCACCCGCGACCGTAGGCCTCAGACCACGGATGTAGCGATGTCATATAGAGAGCCCGCGCCGCAAGCGCGGGCAAGCCAACAGCCAAGCGCCGCGCCACTGATGTGCGCCGATCGCGCCCCCAAAGACACGCACTGTGTGACCTGTGTGACCGGGACGTTCGGGTGTACGTTCTAGAAAATGGAACATAAGTTCTATAAAATAGAACAGATGATCAAGCGGCAGACAACAGGCGTGGACTGCGGACATGGAGCGCGTCGCTGGCGCGGCCAGCGTTCGAACGTTGGGGCCAGATCGGCCAGAGCATCGGCCAGGGTGACAGGCGTAGGGGCAGTCGGGGCCAAAGGGGCAGATTCGCAGATGTCGGAGATCACGGAGGGCATGGTCATGGGTTGGCTTTGGACCGGGCGCGGCCATCGCTCGCGCACGCGGCCGCGCGTGGCGAGCGCCGTCGCGGCGGCGCGGCTGGCGCACCTGAGCGCGCAAACGACGGTTGGGCAGATGACGCCCGCGCTCTCGCTGGGCAGCGCGGTCGCGGCGACAGAGCGGATTCGCTGGGCGCACGCGGCGCCTGGCGAGGGGTATCCAGACGCGGTGGAGGCGTATGACGCCGAGTATGGCGCCTTTGACTCTCGTGATGAGGATGACGAGGCGCTGCGCGGGAGCGGCGAGATGGGCGCGCTGATCGAGCGGGCCGAGCAGACGGCGCGCAACCTGGGCCGCAGCCGCTCGCAGATGTGGGAAGAGGCGCTGCGCGCCTGGCTGGAGACGCAGGGCGAAGAGCCGCATCCGGCGCCACGCCCGTGGCTCTTCGAGGCGCGTCGGCAGCGTGTCTGGGGCGAGATCGAGCAGACGCTGAGCGCGCTGCGCACGGCCTAGCTCGCGCCGCGCGAACGCCGCGCGAACGCCGCGCGAACGGCTCGCGAACGGCTCGCGAACGGCTCGCGAACGGCTCGCGCGGTTCGCATGGATGACGCTTCGATTGGCGGCGCCGCTTCCTGTTGTGGGGAGGCGGCGCCGCTGCTTCGTGTCCGCCAGCCAGTGAGATGGCGGGGCGCGTATACTGTCGCCATCGGCTCGGATGGGCGGCGATATGACACCACGGGGTTGCTGAGATGCGCTTCTGGCGCGTGAGATGCGCCGCGCCATCCCGATCTGGGTAGGCGACGCCAGGATGTGAGCCAGCAGGTAGGCCAGCGTGGAACGAACTCGCGGCGCGTGACCGGTGGAGGAAGGCGCCAATGGGCGATCAGGCGGATCGCGCGCAGCCGCCCGCATCCGCGCCACTCGACGGCGACCAGATGGGTGATCTGGATGACCTGGATGAGCTGCGCGTCAGCCGGCTGGAGTCAGGCCAGTCGTCGGGGCGCAGGGCGTGGCTGCCGCTGATGCGCGCCTTCCCTCCGCTGCGGCGGGTCTGGCGCGCCAGCGGCGTGGTGGCGCTGATCGCGCTGGTGACGGTCGTCTGGGTGGCCGTCGCGCCGCATCTGCCGCGGCTGCTCACCGCCCATCGGCAGATCCCCGCTACCAGCCTGGCCGTCTCCAGCGATCTATCGAGCTGTCTGGTCGGCTCCTCGTGGTCGCGCGATGGCCGCCAGATCGCCGCTGTCGCCTCCAATCCCTGTGCGGCGGCCTTCACGCGTGTGGGCGCGCCGCCCAATGTGTTGATCTTTGACGCAATGACGGGCAAGCGGCTGGCGGAGTACCAACTCGATGCCGCCGTTGACGCGGCGCTGGCGCGGATCGGGTTGAGTCGTAGCAGCGGTACGGGCTACGACGTCTCGTATTTCGAGTCGAGCTGGTCGCCAGATGACCAGCGGCTGGCGGTCGAGTTCGGCGTGTATGGCGAGATGGGCGGTGATATGGGCGTGGCCATCGTCACCCTGGCGGGCGCGCAGCGCGGACATGTCAGCGTCATGCTGGCCAGCCTCAACGATGCGACCCTCATCCAGCCCGGCAACGGATTCGCGCTGGTCCCCATCGAGCGCTGGGGCGTCGCCGATGGCTCGCACACGACGATCTACTTGCAGCCTGCGCTGGCCTATCGCTGGCTACCCGCGGATGTGCTAGTGGCAGCCGAGCCACTGTCCTCCTCGCCCACCGCCGCGCCGCCGAGCGCCACGGCTACAGCAGATGGCACGGCAGATGGTGCGGCGCCTGAGGCGTCTGGCGAGATCAGCATGTGGCAGAGCGGCGCCATTGCTCCCGTGACGGCGGTGGCCTGTGGCTCTAATGGCGCGACAGTTGGGCCTCTGGGCGTCCCCTATGCGCTGCTGACGCTGACGGCGCCGATCTGGTCGCCCGATGGCCGCTACCTGCTCGACGCCTTCGTGCAGGCGCGGCTGCCCAGCCTGCCGGGGCATCCGGTGCAATCGGGCGCGGGGTTCAGTCCGTGCGACAGTGGCCCTGCGCCCAACGATCTGCCCAGCGCGCCATTCCATGACAAGGGATTGCGCACGGCGCTGGGCCTGCTCGACGCACACGGCGACAATCAGTTGACGCTGGCGTGGTCGCCCGATGGCCAGCGACTGGCCGTCGCCACGCTCGACTTCCCGCAGAACAGCGGCTCACTGGTGATCTACGATTGCGCCACTGGCGAGGTCGCGCGGAACTTCTCAGCGTCGGACTTCGAGGCAGGTGTGGCACAGTACTCGCTGGCGCAGAATCCCGTCTGGTCGCCCGATGGCCGTTCCCTGCTGCTGACGATCAGCCGACCAGACGCCAAAGTCATCGTGCTGGGTCCACAGGCGCTAGGCGGCTGACTCCGCCGAGGGAGGCGCGCGGCGCCGGTCATGTCGGCGTGCTGCTGGCCGATCTCAACGATACCGCACTCATCTCGTCCGCCAATGGCTTCGATCTGGCCCAACCGAGCGCTGGAGCGTCGCCGACAGCTTGCACATGAGGATCGTCTTGCGGAAGGGTGGCTTTTCGTTTATTTCTTATCAGGGAACAGCGACGGCTGGCGCTCGGCCTCGATGCGCTTCTGCTCACGCTTGCGCAGCTCCTGGACACTGACATCCGGCGTCGGCAACTTCTCCGGTACGGTGCCGCCCTGCTCGACGATCACCTGTCGCACAGCCGCGCCCGTCCGATGATGTACCTGGTTGGCCTGCTCTTTCGTATCGACTGGCTCATTACGCAGGCTCTGCTCAGTCAGGCTGGCCCGGAACAGGTTGGCCACCAGTTCGTCCGATCCCATCCAGTCGAGGATCGCTTGGCCTTTCCGAAGACCCTTGCGCTCGGCAATGTCACGAGCCGTTTCGCCCGCATAGAGACCTTTGTAGCCGAAATCCTGGAAAAGCGCGAAGTCTCGCCGCGTCACCACGCCCGCTGTAGCGGCAGCGTCGGCCAGTGAGATATTCCGGTCGGTCACCTGGTCGCGCAAGAAGATTGCCCGCTGTTCCGGCGTCATCCCCGCCAGAACGTCCGTCTCGGCAATTTCTTCGAGGCGCTCCCTGCCGACTTTGGCCAGCCACTGCTTGAACGGCTCGGCTCTCGGGCTGGGAATCGACTGGATAATGCGAAGGATGGTCTCGGTGTCACCCGCGTCAGTGGCGTAGTTCTTGCCGTCCATCGAGCGCATTTTCAGTTGTAAGCATTTTGATAACAACTCACTGAAGCCCTCATCCTGGATGCGCCGTTTCAGGTTGCCCCAGTACTGGCGCGGCGCATCACTGTCGGTGAGGACGGCCACCACATCAACCACGCTGAAGAACCAGCGGCCATCATGCCACTGGCGACGAATGAGCTGACGATTGCCCTCGAAGGGCAGCAGAGCCTGGTCATCGTTCATGCGCGCCTCCCACTATTGCACTGCCCACCTCAGCTACGGTGATAGCTGGTTATACCACCTGATTCCGCGCCGAAGTTGGCCGAGCGGTCGTGACAACCCGCTCGTCGCCCTGTATACTCGTAAATATGAACAGGGGGCCAGTGACATGCGCTATCTCATCTGCAAGCCTCAAATCCTCGTGCTCGGTCCGCAGGCGCTAGGCGGCTGACTCCGCCGAGAGAGCCCACCACCGTCCTCTCAGGCCGCGTTAAGGCGCAGGCGGCATACTATGCGGAGCGGAGCCAGCTAGCCGCAGCCAGCTTGAGCTAGCGGATGGCGTGAAGACGTTCCGCGCTCTCGTGGCCAACTTGTTCATCTCCGCTTCAAGGAGTGGATCGCATGCAATCGTATCCTGCCGCCGCTGGAGCGCTCAGGCCACTCAGCGTGGCGACGCGCAATGGCGCCATCGCGGGGGTTGCGCTGGGCATCCTGAGCCTGCCATTCATCGCACTCGGCGCTATCGGGTCCGCTGGTCGCCCGGCGGGCAACGGCCTGGGCGCGCTCTTTCTGCTGATCGCGCTGGTAGTCTTCGCGCTGGTAGGTTTGCTGGCCAGCCGCCACAACGGGCTGATACGCTCCGGTGTCTGGGCGGGCTTTCTGGCGGCGCTCATCACGACCTTCATCGCTGTTTGCCTGGGCGTCGTCATCCTGATCCTACTAGCGCCTTATGCGCTGCTGGCGGGTCGCGTGGCGACGCATCCCGGCGCGCGAGCGGCGCTGGGCAGGCTGGTCGTGGCGCGGGCGACGCTGGGCGTAGTGGGGCTGCTGCTGGCCGGGCTGATCGGCGGCGTGGTCGGCGGCGTGTTGGGGCGTCTCGTCCATCCGCGCGACGGGGGAGCGGGCATGCGCGGCGCGCCGTATGTGGCTGACCCCGCCGCGCCCACGCGCCAGTACACCGCGCCGCCGCAGCCGCCGACGCCATCCGCGCAGGGCTACACCGCGAGCTATGGCGAAGCGTACGCGGCGAGCTATCCGCCTGCGCCACCTATCAACACTCCACCGGTCTACTATCCACCCGCGACGCCATTGGCGGCCGACGCGCCAACATCGCAGACCGATGGCCAGAGCTGACCGCAGAGGCGACCCTATTGCCCGTGGTAGAAGAAGTCTTTGAGGATCGTGTCGAAAATCGCAAGGCGCCTGGACGCCTGCGGTTGTGGCGTGGCCGAGGTGTAGGAATAGTCGAAGTAGAAGACGTACTGGCGCCCGCCGATCTTCGTCACGACATACTGCTGGATGCCAGCCTCATCTGATCTGGTATAGCGCTGCGCTGCTGTCCCGGCGACCGTGGTCGTTGGGGCGTGCGTCCAGCCGTGCAGGTCTGCGGTGGTCCACTCTGGACAGGTGTTTGGGATGGTGATCCGCACAGCGTTCCAGACACCATCAGGATTACCCTCAATATAGGTGGGCTGGCTGGCAGGCGGAACGAGATCAACGACGCGGTCACATAACTGCTTGTCGCGGGTGTACCAATACCAGTAGCCAAGCGCCTGCCAGCCAGGAGGGACGGGGGTATCGAAGGGATACACGCTATCGCGATACCATGACCAGCCGTGCGGCAAGGTTGGCGGCGTGGCGGCGCCGATTGTGAGCGGCCCAACCTGACAGCCAGGCAAAGCCAGCGCGGCGAGCAGCACGATGAAGAGCATGCTCCAGGGCGCTCTCCAGCGCCGTAGCCATGACCACATGTGCAAGCGCATTGCGCTACCTCCGCGGAGCTGGTTTGCTCTGAACCTCCAGGCGCCAGACAGCCTCTCACCACTGTCGCTCGGCAGCTATGATACGCCCTCCTGGCCTGACCCTGTCAACCTGATCGCGCGCCATCGCGCTTGACGGCTGGCCTCTCGCCTCAGTAGCATGGAGCCAACGAGAGGCAACGAGAGCCAGCGCATCTGGACCGCTGGCCAGCGATGAGGCGGGAGGCGCCCCGCATGAGCCAGCCGAGCCAGCCAGGGCCATCCGGGCAGTCGGGTCAGCCGCCGCCACTCAGTCTGCTGCGTCTGCGCGAGGCCGATGTAGTGCGGCTCTGCGGGCTGAGCGCGGCAGCGCGGGGGATGGACCTGCTGGCGCGCCGCGCGCTGGCGCAGCCCCACCGCGACGGTCCGCGCCTGAGCGCCACGAGTTCGGATGGCGCGGCGAACGAGGCGGCGGCGGAGGCGTGGGCCGAACTGACGGGCGAGCCGCCACAGGTCGAGTTGCTGTGGGGCTGCTCGCTGCACGCGCCAGCGGCGAATCAGGCCGAGCAGGCTGAGCTGGCGGATGCCCCACGCCAGCCGCCGCGCCCCGGCTGCGAGCATGTCGCGGCGATCCTGACGGCATGGATTCGCGCGCCCGCCGATTTCGTCACGCCACAGATCCCAGCGCTGGAGCCGACGCCATCCCCCGCCACTGAGGCGGTCAGCGCGGCGGTCAGCGCGGCGGCGCGCGATCAGCGCGAGCGCAACGAGCGCACTGATCGCCAGGACCGCGAGGCGGCGCAGCCCCACCAGCCGCGCCTGCTCAGCGCGCCGCGCCAGGCCCGCCCGCGCTCCCCCGCGACGCTGGGCGACGAGCTGCGCCGCTTGAGTGCGCCGGAGGTCAGCGCCATCGCCCGCCGCGCGCTCGGCGCGGAGCTGGAGGAGGCGGAAGCGCGTGTCAAGCTGGAAGCCGCCCTGCGTGATCCGGCGCTGCTGCGTGCGCTGGTGGCGCGACTCGATCCAGACGCCATCGAGGCGCTGGCGTGGCTGCGGCTGGCGGGCGGCGCGCTAACCGCGGCTGATCTGGAGGCGCTGGCGGCGCGCGCTGGCCGACCCGTCAGCGCGCTGCGCGGCGCGCTGACCACGCTGGAGCGCCACGGCCTCGTATTTGCCGCGCTAGTCGGCGCCGGGGCTGAGCCGGGCGAGCATCCGGGCGAGGAGCCAGACTGGCGGCGACTGAAGGGCTGGCGGCTGGCCCCTGAGACGCGCGACGCTCTGCCACGCGCGCTGCCCATCGCCAGCTACGAGCGCCCCATGCTGGAGTCAGCCCACGCGGCGAGCGGCGCGCCCGTCGGTGGAGCAGCGCCCCCGGGGCGCGGGCGGCTGCGCGTGGAGGCGGGATCGGCGCGCGCGCTGCTGCTGGCGCTGGCCCTGCTGGCGCGCGCGCCACTGGGTTCTATCAACGTTGAGGGCACGCGTGGCCGCGAGCCGCCGGGGAGGCTGGAGAAGCTGGAGCGCCGTGGCCGCGTCGGCTCCGCTGGCTCCGCCCTGATGCCCGAAGATCTCCCCGACGCGCAGACGCGCGAGCTGGCGCGCGGGATGGGCATTGATGCGGCGGTCGTGCGGCTGGCGCGTCGCACGCTGCTGTGGCTGCGCGCCCAGGAGCCAGCCGCGCCCGCGAGCGATCTGGCGCGGGTTCCCATCCCCGCGCGCCCGCACGCCTACCGCTCCAGCTTTCGCGTCTGGCTGGCGGCGCGCTCGCCCGCCGAGCTGGTTGATCTGGAGCGCCAGACGCGGCGTGTGCGCTTGCGCTACGACCACTCGCACGATGCCTTCCGCCCTGCCGCGCTGGCCGAGGAAGCGGCGGAGGCGCGCGTCTTCATCGCGCGGCTGGTGAGCGAGTCGGCGCCGGGGGTGTGGCGGCGTGTCAGCGATCTGCTCGACCTGATCTGGTGGGTCCATCCGCTCTTCTTACGCGGTCGCCAGATGGCCTTCAGCGCGCCTGCCTGGCGCATTGAGCGCATCGCCGATGGCCGCCCGCTGCGCCCGACCGTGCGCGTCGAATGGGACGCTGCGGAGGGCGTGTATATCGCGGGGCTGCTGGCGGGTCCGCTGCGCTGGTGGGGCGCGCTCGACCTAGCCCGCGACGAGGAGGGCGCCCCCATCTTCTTCCGGCTGACGGCGCTGGGCCAGTTCCTGCTGGATGGCGTGGATGGGCAGCCAGACAGACGCGCCGAGGCTGAGGAGCTGGCGAGCCGTGAGCGACGCGCGACAGCGGCGCTGACCTTCGACTGGGGGCCGTTGGCCACGCTGACCCGCGATGGCGCGCTGGCCACCCAGCCGCTGGCCGCGCCGCCCGCGCTACTCGATCTGCTGGAGCGCTGGGCGGCCCCGCCGACGCTGGCGGGTGGACGGCTGATCTATGCGTTCGGCGCCGATCAGGCCTGCGCCAGCTTCGATCTGGGCCTGCGCCCGGAGGATGCGCTGGCGACGCTGCGCGCGCTGGGGATGACCCGCGCGGCGCAGGCGCTGGCCCCACGGCTGGAGGGCTGGCGCGCGGGCTATGGCGATGCGCGGCTGACGGCGGGGCTGACGCTGGTGGAGGGACGCGACGAAGCGACGTTGCGCGAGGCGTTGGCGGCGCAGCGTGGTCTGGCGCAGCGGGCGCGCTGGCTCAGCCCGACGGTGGTGGCGCTGGCGCCAGCGGATGCGGCGACGCTGCGTGAGGCGCTGGCGCGCAAGGGGTGGGAGCTGTGAGCATGGAGCAACCGTCATCCAGCGGGCCGGGGCTGGCCGAGGCGGCGCGCCTGCAACGCGATCTCTACCTCTATTGGTCGGGGGTGGCGCGGGCGGGCGGCGTCGCGCTGACCAGCCGGGGCTATGTGGCGCGTCCCGCGCTGCGCCGCCTGCGCGCTGATCTGGCGGCGGGCGCCCCGCTCGGCGATGCGGCGAAGGATTCTGTGGAGGCGACTGATGCGACTGATGCGACGGAGGCCGACCAACCGCGCCTGCTCTTCATCCGCCGGGCGCTGGAGCGGCTGGGGCTGTTGCGCGTGGTCGGCGGTGGCGCGGCGGATGAGGCGGATGAGGCGGATGAGGCGCGGCGGTTAGAGGCGGCGGAGACGCGCGCGATGGGGCGCTATCTGGCGCGCACGCTGGCTGAGCGCGCGCGGATGCTGCTGCGGCTGTGGGTGGGCGGCGCGTGGTGGCCCGACCGGCTCGACCCACGCGCCGAGCCGCCACGGCTGCTGGCGCCCGCGCCGCCACGGGTGGCCATCGCGCGGCGGCGTCTGCTCGACGAGATCGCGGCGCTGACGCCCGGAGAGATCATTCCCGCGCCCTCGGCCTGGCGTCCGGCGCGCTCGCCCTCTGCATCGTCAGCGCATAATCGCGTGGGGCGCCGCCGTGGGGCGCCATCCCGCCCACTGGCGCGCACGGTCGCCTCGGTCGGCGATGAGGCGGCGGCGCTGGCGGGTCCGCTGGCGTGGCTCGGCGTGGTGGTCTGGGATGAAGCGGCGGGTGAGTGGCTGGTCGGCCTGCCCTCGGTCGCACTGCGCGGCGAGGAGGGGGCGCGTGGCGGCGCGGGCGATGATGAGGCGGCGACACAGGCGGCGCTGGTCGAGCCGCATGGCCGCGTGGTGGCGCAGTCTGATCTGAGTGTGATCGGCTATCCGCCGTTCAGCGCGCCGGAGTTGTTGACGCTCGATCTGTGCGCCAGTCGCGAGACGCTCAGTCAGACCGCGCGCTATCGCCTGACGCGCGCGGCGCTGAGTGAGGCGCGGGCCTTCGGCTGGGACGCCGAGGAGGTGGCGCGACGGCTGGAGCGGCTGATCGGCGCGCCGCCGCCACGCGCGCTGCGGGTGAAGCTGAGCGACTGGGAGCGGCTGGCCAGCCGCCTGCGCCTGGAGGAGCGCGTTACCCTGCTGGAGACGCCGACATCCGAGACGCTGGATGCGCTGCTGGCCGACCGCGCCAGCGCAAACTGGGGCATCCGCCGCCTGACGCCAACCGCCGCCACCATCGCGCCGGAGGCCGCGCCGCGCGCCCGCGCCTGGCTGTTGCGCCACGGCTGCCTGCCCGCAATGAAGGAGGAGTGAGTGCATGAAGAGCAAAAAGCGCGCGAAGCCAGGTGTGCTCGTTGTAGACGACGATCTGTACATCAGGCGGATGTTGAGTGAAGCTCTGGAGATGGAGGGCTACGTCGTGCAGACTGCCGAGCACGGCGGGCCGGCGCTTGAGATCATGCGCACAAGCCCAGAGAGGCTGGTGGTTCTGCTCGGTCTCGTGATGCCCTACGTGAACGGGCAAGACGTCCTGGAGGCGGTGGCCGCAGACGAGGCAGTAGCCAAACGACATGCCATCATCATGGTGACGGGATCTGCGCATGCCGCATCCGTTGGCCACGTGGCTGAGTTGCGCGAACAGTTGGGCGTTCCGCTCATCCCCAAGCCCTTCCATTTTCGTCAGATCATTGATGCAGTGGAGCAGGCTACGGCTCGGCTGACACGAGAATAGCGTCAGCATCCTACCCGAAGAGCAGGCTGCGCTGGCCGCTGACGACCTGCTGGCCGCTGTCCAGGCCCGCTACCACCTCGGTTTGGCGCCCGTCGCTCAGGCCGAGGACGACCGGGATAGCGACGTAGTGGCCGCGCGCGAAGCCGACCAGATAGGTCGCGGTCAGCGGATCGGCGCGCGCGTCGAAGCCGGTGGCCAGTGTGGACTGCTCCAGCGCCTGCGCGCTGGTGAGGGCGGCGTGAATCTGGCTTTTGCTCAGCACGCCGGAACCATCGGGTGGCGCGGCGCTGTGCGCATACTGGACGGCGCTCTGGGCGATCACCAGCACGTTGTAGCGCGCGTGGGTGATGATGCGCACTTGCGCGTTCATCCCTGGCAGCGGCGTCACATGCCCCAGCGAGGCCGGATCAATCTTGAGCGCCACGGGATAGCTGAGTGTGGCGCCCTCGCCATGCGGCAGCAACTCGACGCCCGTCACCGTGCCCTTGAAGGTTGCGCTGGAGGAGGCCTGTGGCGCCTGGAAGGTGGCGGCCTCTCCGGCCTGGATCGCGCCGATCTGCTGATAGTTGACCAGCGCGGTCACCAGTGGCGCGCCGGTATCGGCGATCGTGATGAACGACGCCATGCCAGTCGCCGTCGCACCGGGCTTGCCTCCAACCGCGCCATTGATGACCGTCACCACGCCGCTGTGCGGGGCCACCAGTGTCGCCGCCGCTAATTGCGCCTGGGCGGTCGCCAGCGCGCCGTCCGATGCGCTCACGGCGCGCTGAGCGAGCGCCATCTGCGCCTGGGCCGCGCTCGCCTGCGCCCGCGCGGACGCCAACTGCGCCTGCGCCCGCGCTACGGCGGCGGTGGCGGCGCCGCAAGCGGAGCCGTTGGGCGCCACCGCGCACTGCTCCTGCGCATAGCTCTGTTGCTCATCCAGCGAGCTCGCCGCTGCGCCCACCGCCGTCTGCGCGTCACTTTGCGCGCCCTGCGCCGCGCTGATCGCCTGTTGCGTTGTGTCGGCGGTCGTCTGAGCGGCGGTCAGCGCGCTCTGATAGGGCGCCACATTCAGCGTGGCCAGCGTTGCGCCCTGCTTCACCTGCTGACCCACCGTCACGTCAATCGCGGCGAGCGTGCCATCCACCGGAAAGTCAGCCTGATAGATCGTCGCCTGGATGGTTCCCGTGGTCTGGAGTGAGATGGTGACGTTGCCCTTGTGCACTGTGGCGAAGGTCGGGCGCGGCTGACGTGCGCCAAAGATTCCGAGGTAGAGCGCCGCGCCCACCAGCGCGACCAGCAGCACGATCAGCAGGATGCGCAGCGGTAATGAGCGCCTCAGCGTCGTGCGCAGGCGCTCCGTCCTTCCCAGCGTAGCGGCGGGAATCGTTGGCTCATCCACGGTAGTCTCCTGACGCTGGCTGGCTCTGGCGCAATCGGGCGCAATCGGGCGGAAGCGGATGCTAGCGGACGGCAGCGGACGAAATTGGGCGGCAGGCGTCTCGCCGTAGCGCGCGACCAGGATGTCAGGATCATGGGGGTCGCCGCCCAAGGCATCCCTGCGTGCGCAGTCCGCGCTCTACTCCTTTATGGTGAACGCGCAAGGCCATGTGGTCGTCACCAGCCTACCACTCCTGCTAGCTTTTCCAGCGCGCTTCGCATGCGGTTCACAGGCCGCCGCGGCGGCGTATGGCCTCGTCCAAACAGCACAGGCGCCAGGCGTCGCCTTGCGCATCACCGCTACCTGTGTTAACGTAAAAATATGACCCTGGTACTAGCTCGCAGGTGCGCCATCCTCCCCCATCAGTACTGCTCACGCACGCGGGCGACTACCAGACGAGGCCGAGCGAGCCTGTGCCAGGCTGTGCGAGGCCAAGGGATGCCGGGCGAAGGCGCACGAGCAGTATGGATGGACACACCTGATCCAGCGTGAAGGAGGCAATGATGCCTGTCGTGTCAACTAAAGATATCCTTGATCGCGCGTTCGAGCAGCGCTACGGTGTAGCGGCGATCAACATTGTCAACGACCTGACGCTTGAAGCGGTTTTGGCAGCCGCCGTTGAGGCGAAGGCGCCGGTCATCATTCAGACGTCGGTCAAAACCGTAAAGTCAATTGGCCTCGATCTGCTCTTTGCCATGTGGACCGAGTTGACACGCGACATCGCCGTTCCCGTGGCGCTCCACCTGGACCACTGCCCCGAACGCGAGGTCATCAGCGCCTGCCTGAAGAAGGGCTGGAACTCAGTCCTTTTTGACGCTTCGTCGCTTCCAGTGGCTGAAAACAGGCGTCAGACGATCGAGGTGGTGGCCGAGGCGCGCCAATACGGGGCCAGTGTAGAGGGTGAAATCGAAGGCATCAAGGGCGTTGAGGATGACGTTGGCTCGGATGAGGAGTCGAATCGCCAATCGCTCGACGTTGCGCTCGATTTTATTCGCGCGACCCGCGTTGACTGCTTTGCGCCTGCGATTGGCAATGCGCATGGTGTCTACAAAACCGAGCCGAAACTGGACGCTGAGCGCGTCTCCGCCATCGTTGAAGCCGAGCCAATCCCCATCGCGCTCCACGGTGGCACTGGTCTGACCCCACAGCAATTCGCTGACTTGATTGCGCGTGGCTGCGCGAAGGTCAATATCTCCACCGCGCTCAAAGTGACGTACATGCAGTCGAACCTCGCCTTCCTCAAGGAGGCCGAGGCCAAAAACAAGTGGGATCCGCCCTCACTCTTCCGGCATGTGCGGCAGGCTGTGCTCGACATGGCGAAAGGCTACATGCTGCAGTTCGGCTCTGGAGGCCGGGCATGGTGAGGGCGCTGATCTTCGATTGTGATGGCGTGCTTGCCGATACCGAGCGCTACGGTCACCTGCCCGCGTTCAATCAGACCTTCGCGGAATTTCATCTGACGGCGCACTGGTCTGAAGAGGACTATGGCGAAAAGCTCAAGATCAGTGGTGGCAAAGAGCGCATGGCTAGCCTGTTGACCGACTCGTTCGTGCGCGAGAACCACCTGCCGACTGACCAGGAGGGTCAGCGACAGGCGCTGGCCGAGTGGCATAAGCGCAAAACAGCCATCTATACCGACCTCGTGGCCGCGGGCCGTCTGCCTGGGCGGCCCGGAGTCGCGCGGGTGGTGAATGCCGCTGTGCAGGCGGATTGGAAGCTGGCGGTGGCCTCGACCTCTGCCGAGGCCTCTGTGCGCGCTGTCCTGGAGCATGTGGTGGGCGTGGAGAATGCCGCACACTTCGCTGTGCTGGCGGGCGATATCGTCGCCAGGAAGAAGCCCGCGCCAGACATCTATCTCGCGGCGCTCCAGCGCCTCGCTGTGGCTCCAGACGATGCCCTGGTGATCGAAGATTCGCGCAACGGTCTGCTGGCGGCCGTCAATGCTGGACTGAACTGCGTCGTGACACGCAGCAGCTACACCCAGGATGAAGACATGCGCGAGGCGATTCTGGTGGTCTCCAGCCTGGGCGATCCAGACGCGCCGATGCGAGTCGAAGCCAACCGTGGGCCAGCGCAACCGGGCGCCTATATCACGCTTGACGATCTGGCGGCATGTTTTCCGGCTGGTGGAGACGAGTAGAGACGAGTAGAGACGAAAAGGGAGCTTCTCATGGAGCGATCGAGCTTGGACACCGCGCGATTCGTCGTGAAGACCATCGCCCAGACCGTGGTTGACAACGAGAAATACTTCGGTGATCTGGATGCGGTGGTTGGCGACGGCGACTTTGGGTACTCGATGGCTCGCGGCTTTGAAAAGCTGCTGGAAGACTGGGACTCGCTCGAGTACACCAGCGTGGGCGGCTTGTGCAAGAAGGTCGCCACGACCATTACCGGACGTATCGGCGGCACGTCGGGCCCGATCTGGGGAACTGGTTTCTTGCGGGCGGGCGTGGCGATCGGCGATAAGCAAGACCTGACCTCGGACGATGTGATCGCCATGTTGCGCGCCGCCATCGGCGGGATTCAACAGCGCGGGCAATCCGATCTGGGCGACAAGACGCTGCTCGATGCCCTCATTCCGGCGACCGATCAGCTCGAAGCGTCGCTCAAGAGCGGCAAAGACGCGGCGACGGCGCTACGCGAAGCCGCGGCGGTCGCGCGCACACAGGCCGAGGCGACGCGCGAACTGCTCGCCAAGCGGGGGCGCGCCGCATACACCGGTGAGCGCAGCATCGGCACACTCGACGCCGGGGCGATGGCCATCGCGGTGCTGTTTGAGCGCTTGAGTGAGGCGTGGACTTGAGCGACAGGAGCCATCTCGGCGGCGGGTACGCTGCACAGCGCTGAAAGGAGGCGCAGCGCAGATCGGCGCGGATCGTGTGCGACGAGGCTGATGAGAGCGCGGCGCAGTCGCCTTACCCAATGTCGGGTAGGCGTTACCAACGAAGGGAGCTTTCCGGATGAAGAAGTTTGTCAACGATCCCAAGCAATACGTCCCAGAGATGCTGAAAGGCATCGCGCTGGCGAATCCTACCACCCTCAAGTACGTCCCCGAGTATAACCTCATCATGCGAGCGGACGCCCCTAGCCCAGACAAAGTCTCCATCATGCAGGGGTCTGGATCAGGACACGAGCCGGCCCACGTCATGATCGTTGGCCGTGGCATGCTCGACGCCGCGTGTCCAGGGGACGTCTTTTCCGCGCCGCCGATGGACTACGTCTACGAGACGACCAAGCTGCTGGCGTCTCCCAAGGGCGTTTTGCACATCATCAATAACTATACGGGCGACCGCATGGCGTTTGATATGGGCCGGGAAATGGCAGAGGCGGACGGCATCCGTGTTGGCACGGTGATGGTGGACGATGATGTTTCGGTGAAGGACTCGACCTACACCGTGGGGCGTAGAGGCGTAGCGGGCAACTTCTTCGTCATCAAGGCGCTGGGCGCGGCATCCGAACAAGGCGCCGATCTCGATGCGCTGGTAGAGCTGGGCAAGCGCGTGAATTCCGTGACCCGCTCGATGGGCATGGCGCTGACATCCTGTACGCCACCGGCGAAGGGTTCACCGCTCTTTGAGCTGGGCGAAGATGAGATGGAGATGGGGGTTGGCATTCACGGAGAGCCGGGGCGCCGCCGCGAGAAGCTGACCAACGCCAACGCGATCGTAGACGAGATGCTGGAAGCGGTTGTCTCTGATCTGCCCTACAAGCAGGGAGACAATGTCGCGCTGATGATCAATGGTCTGGGCGGCACACCCATTTCCGAGCTGTATATTCTCTATGCTCGCGCCCACGACCAGTTGGCGGCGCGTGGCATCAACGTGCAGCGCAGCTATGTCGGCAATTACTGCACATCGCTCGACATGGCCGGCTATTCCCTCACCCTGGTGCGCCTGGATGATGAATTGGTCAAGCTGCTCGAAGCGCCCGCCGAAGTGGCTGTACGCATCTTCTAAGCGCCGCTCGCCGCGCGTCGCCGCAATTGGGTAGCAACCTGCTCCGGTGGGTTGCTACCCTGTGCCGCTCGCGCCACATCCGCACGTCCCCCTGACCCTGGCTTGACCCTGGCTTGACCCTGGCCTTGACGCTTGCGCATCCTGGCGGCTAGACTGCCAGCGCAGGTGTAACGCGGGTCGCCTGGATGGAGAGCCGGAGGGGCGCATGCTTGAGCCATTCGAGCCAGCGCGGCCCCCGACTGCGCTCGACGCACTGCCGGACGCCGTGCCGGACGCCCTGCCCAGCGATGAGCGCGCCGATGCCACGTCAGCAGCGGCTCCAGCGCCGCCGCGCGCCGCCTGCTTCATCTGCCAGCTCGACACGCGCCCGTGCGAGGTCGCCACGCTGGAGGGCGCGCTGGTCGCCGTCAGCGAGCGCATCGCGGGCCAGGAGGGTCGACCGCCGCCGGGGGTGACGCTGCGGCTGGACGACGATGCGCTCGTCTTCATCGTCCTCAACGACCATGCGCGCCCGCTTGTCAGCGCGCTGGCCGCGCTAGAGCCAGCGCGCCTGCGTGGGCTGCGCCTGCGAGTCTATCATCTCTGGCGGGGGCGGCCCGCCGCGCCAGATCACTCCGACCTGCCCGCGCGCTATCATGCCAGCGCCCTGAGCGTGGTGGCGCTGGAGCCTGACCTGCTGCTCAACATCACCGACATCAACAACGCCGAATATTGCGTGCGCCAGTATCCGCTGCGCCGCATGGTTCCCTCGCCGCCGAGCGCCGCCTCGCTCAAAGGCATCGTCATTCATCAGGCGTTCAAGGAGATGCTGAAAGCCGGGCGGCCAGAGGTCGCCGCGCCGCTGCGGCAGGCGCTGCGCGGGCAGGCGACCGAGCTGGCGCTGCGCCAGCTCGACGCCGACTCGCTGCGCGCCGAGGCCGAGCCGCACATGCTGGCGCTGGCGCAGTGGTACGGCAGCCAGCGCTCGACCCTGTGGGCCAGCGCGCCCGACATCCGCGCCGAGACCTTTCTGCTGGCGCCCGAGGTTGGGCTGAAGGGGCGGCTCGACTTCTACATGCGCGCGGTCAGCGGCGACGCCCTGCTGGAGCTGAAGACGGGCAAGGCCACCGCGCAACTGCCCAAGCGCGAGCATCGCTGGCAGGTCTTCGGCTACCAGACGCTGCTGACCGTGCGTCAGCCGCCGGAAAGGCGCAAGCCCGCCGCCACGCTGCTCTACAGCGGGACGCCCGGCCAGGCCGAGGGCTACACCATCCCCCTCACCGCGCGCGATCTGCATCGCGTGCTGGAGCTGCGCAATCTGCTGGCGCTCACTCACGCCAGCGGGGTTGTGCCGCCCCCTCCCGGCGGCAAGAAGTGCGCCCGCTGCGCGCTGCGTCCCGCCTGCGCCCGCGCCTCGGCGCTGCTGGGCTGGGAGCCGCCACCCGACGAGGCGCAATCCGCTGGTGAGGCTGTCGCTCTGGAGCCACGTGATAGCGCCGAGACCGCCGCGTGGTTTGCGCGCATGTATGAGCTGCTGCGGCAGGAGGCGCGCGCCGCCGAGGCCGAGGGGCAGGCGCTCTGGCGGCAGACGCCCCAGCAGCGTCGCGCGGCGGGGCTGGCGCTGGGCGGGCTAGCGTTGCGGGGCGAGCCGCGCCAGACCGCCAGCGGCGAGTGGGAGTATACCTTTGGCTGCGAGAATCTGTCGGAGCTGCGCGAGGGCGACGCCATTCTGCTGAGCGATGGGGATCCGGTTGGCGGCGCGATTGTCACCGGTTCGATTCTGCGGCTCGACGACCATAGCGTCACCGTCTGGACGCCGGAGCGCATCCAGCGGCCCGCGCTGATAGATCGCTATGGCAGCGATGTGACGCACGACCGCACGGTACGCAATCTGTGGCGCTGGCTGGCGGTCGCGCCGCGTCTGCGCGCGCTGGTGGCGGGCCAGCGCGCACCCACCTTCGCCCAGGTGGACGAGCAGCCCGCGGACGCGACGCCGCTACCGTCCAGCTTCAACGACGAGCAGCGGCGCGCGGTGGAGCGGGCGCTGGCCGCGCGCGACTTCCTGCTGATTCAGGGTCCGCCGGGGACGGGCAAGACGGCGGTGGTCGCCGAGATCGCGCGGCGGGCGGTGGCGCGCGGGCAACGGGTGTTGCTGGCGGCCTTCACTAACCAGGCGGTTGATAACGCGCTGGCGCGCATCGTCGAGTCCGTTGAATCCATTGGCGAAGGAGACGAGGGGGAAGAGCGGGAAGTGGTGGCGGCGCGGCTGGGGCACGCGCTGAGCGTGGCGCCCGGGTCGCAGCGCTGGCGGCTGGTGGAGCTGGCGCGGCGGGCGGCGCTGGCCGCAGGGCGCTCGGAGGCCAGCGCGCCTGAGTGGCAGCCCGATCCCGCCGAGCTGCGCGCGGCGCTGCTGCGGGCGCGGGTGGTGGCGGCGACGACGGCCACCTGGTCAGCGGAGCGCTACGATGACGTGGGCGAGCCGCTGGAGTTCGATCTGGCGATTGTAGATGAGGCGACCCAGCTCACCACACCGTCGCTGCTGGGCGCCCTGCGCTTCGCGCGCTCGTTCATCCTGGTGGGCGACGAGCGGCAGCTTCCGCCGCTGGTGATGAGCAAGGAAGCCAGCGCGGCGGGGCTGGGCCGCTCGCTCTTTGCCGAGCTGCTGGAGCGCTGGGGCGAGGACGCCAGCGTGGCCCTGAAGAAGCAGTACCGCATGGCGTCCGCTATCTGCGGCTTCGCCAGCCAGACCTTCTATGGCGGCGAGCTGGTCGCGGCGGGGCAGGCGGCGACGGCGCGGCTGGCCCTGCGGCTGGACCCCGCCGAGCCGCTGGCGCCCGCGCTCGATCCGGCGCGCCCGCTGGCGCTGCTGGATGTGGCGCCCTTTGATGGGGAGCGCGGGACACGGGTGAGCGAGGCGCAGAGCGAGGTGGCGCGGCGGCTGATTCTGGCGCTGCTGCGCGGCGGGGTCGGCGCCGAGCGCATCGGCGTGATCGCGCCCTATCGTGCGCAGGTGGCGGCGCTGCGGCGGCGGCTGGCCGCGTCAGGCGGCGCCGATGTGGTGGTGGACACGGTGGACCGCTTCCAGGGCGCCGAGCGCGAGGTGATCCTCTTCTCCTTCGGCGGGGTGAGCGCCGCGACTGGCTGGGGCGGCCGCGGACTGGAGTTCCTGGCTGATCCGCGCCGGCTGAACGTGGCGCTGACGCGCGCCCAGCGCAAGTTGCTGATTCTGGGGGATCGCCGCGCGCTGGAGCAGGCGCCCCTTTTGCGACGTCTGGTCGCCTACTGCGCCAGCCTCTACGGCGGGCATGGTGGCGTCATCGCGCTACGCCGGGCGGAGCGGGGGTAGCTGGGCTGAGCGGCGCTGGATCGGCGTTGAAAGGAGTGGCGTGCCGCTGATCGCTGATCTGACGCCGCCGCGCGCTGGCAATGACGGGTTCGCTCCAGACCTACCAGCGCTTCGTAGACGACCACTGGAATCTCTACGATTATCCCGATCCGATGGACATGCCCTCGACGCTGCCCGATCATCTGCGCTGGCTGGCGGACGCGGGCTTCGTGGGCGCCAATGTCTTCTGGCAGCGCGCGGGCCACGCGGTCTATGGCGGCTACAAGGCGGAGTGAGGGCGCGGGCATGAAGAACGGCGTGGACAAGCTTCCACGCCGGTCGTGCTGTGACTCCCTTCGACCTCAGAGGCGCTGCGACCGCCTAGGCCGACATCTTGCGGACGATGTGGTTGACCTCAGCGGCCATCACGATGGATTGGATCTGCTTGCGGGCGTTCTCCGCCGTCTGGGGCTGGGCGAAGGTTAGGCCGTTGAGGGCGCGCAGGGCGCGGTTGAGCGCGCCGCTCTGCACGAGGAACCGCTCGTAGGCGCGCGTGTCAAGCGCCAACGTCGAGTAGATCGGCACGAAGAAGACCTGCGCGACCGTGTCACCCGTCAGCTCCGCAGGGGCGGCTGCCCCAGGGCGCGTGAAGGGGCGCGCCACCGTCCATACGGCGCGCGCGGTTCGCTGACTGGTTCGCTTCCGGAGCGCGCGTCGAAAGACGACCGTGTACTCCGAGACCCCAAACTCCACCTGTATTCCTGCCCTCCCAGGCCCGCGCGCAACC
>JAICVT010000429.1 GCA_025935235.1 Ktedonobacterales bacterium
CAGGCCGAAGCGGTCGGCGACCACGCCGATCAGCAGCGCGCCCAGCGCATAGCCGCTATCGCGCCAGAGGCGATAGACGCCCAGCGAGGAGGCGCGCCAGCGTGGGCGGGCGACATCGCTGACTGCCGCCAGCAGCGTGGGATAGAGCAGCGCCATGCCCACGCCCATCAGCAGCGCGCCCGCGATCCAGCCGACCAGCCCGCCGCTCAGGCCGACCAGCGCGATGCCGCCAGCCGCCAGCCACATGCCCCCGGCGATTGGCCACTTGCGCCCGACCACATCGGTCAGGTGGCCGGTGTAGAGTTGCAAGACGGCCCACGAGCCGGTGTAGACGGCGACCAGCGCGCCGATGCTGGCCAGCGGCAGCCCACGGCTGGCGAAGTAGAGCGGGAAGATGCCCCAGGCCAGGGTGTCGGTGAACTTCTCGACCAGCCCCGCCTGCGAGGCCGCCGCCAGAGCGCGGTCGCCCCAGGTGGTCAGCGCGAAGACCGCGCCCAGGCTCGGCAGCGCGGCTGGTTCCGCTGGCTCGGCAGGCGTTTGGACGGCCAGCGAGGACATGGCCGCCGCCTCCACGCGCGTGTAGGGGAGTGTTTCGTCAATCGCGAAGCGCGAGACGCCCAGAAAGACCAGTGCGACCACCAACATGAAGACGAACGGCGCGACCTGCGCGCCATAGGCGGCGGCTAGCAGGCCGCCCACGAATCCGCCAACGGAGACGCCCGCATAGCCGGAGAACTCGTTGACGCCCAGCGCGAAGCCGCGTGAGCGCGGCCCGACCAGATCAATCTTGCTGGTCACGGTGATCGTCCACGCGAAGCCCTGGTTGACGCCCAGCAGCACATTCGCCAGCACGATCCACCACCAGGAGGTGGCGAAGATGATGACCAGCGGGATCGGCAGCGCGGCCAGCCAGCCCACCAGCAGCAGCGGCTTGCGCCCGATGCGGTCGGCTAGCCTGCCCGCCACCAGATTGAGCGCGGCCTTGACCACGCCAAAGCTAACGATGAAGGCCAGTGTCGCCAGAAATGAGGTCAGATGATACTGGCGCTGCCCCAGCGCCGGAACCGCCACCCGCTCCGTGCCGATCACCAGCCCAACGCCAAACGTCGTCACCGCCAGCAGCAGAAATTGTGGCAGGTTCTCGCGCAGGCCGAGCTTGAGTGACTGTTGAGGATGTATGGTATCCATCGGGCGCCGCCTCGTGACAAACTGATCTTACACAACTACCATAGCATCTGTGGGCTTGATACGTCGGAGCGTCGCACAGCCAGTGAAGCCCAGAAGGGAGGCCGCCGCATGCGCGAGGAACTGGTGACGCCCGCCACGGCGCGGCGGCTGGCGCAGGTGGGCTTGCAGTGGGATACGCAGCCCGGCGACTGGGTGACGGCGCTGGGCGGCGCCCACATGGATGAGGGGCTGGTGGGCATCTGGCTGGTCGTCGCCATCAGCCCGGACGGCCAGCAGTTGACCCTGGCCGACGCCACTGGACGCTGGCCGCAGTCGCGCGGGGTCGTCCGCGACTGCCTCTGGCTGCCCTCGGCGGGCAAGCTGAAAGTCTGGCTGCGCGGGCGGGGCTACCGCGTGGCCACTGGCGAGGTGACGGCGCGCCTGCTGGGCGGCGAGGGTCCCATGACACGCCATGTCTGCCGCCTGACCCGCGACGACGGCGCCGCGCCCGTCGACGGCGAGGGCGTCAACGAGGCCGAAGCCGTCGCCAGCGCGGCCCTCCAGGCGCTCGGCGCGGGAACCGCCGACGCGGGCTTCTGGTAGCCTGCCAGCGGTTCCTGAGCGCGCGGAAACCTCCTGAATCGCTCTCGGACGCGCGCTCAACTATAGGCGCAGCCGCCCGCGCGGTTGCTGTACTCCTCTTGCAGCACGTAGCTATGGCCGTGGTTGAGCGTCACGGTTGAGCCATCCGCCCGCAGCGCGCCAAAGGTCGTCTCGCACTTGTCGGCCATCTCGCCGCCGGAGGGATCATTGTCGTACCAGCCGCGCGTCTGCGGGTCGGTCACAGACTCGAACTGCTCGTGCGAGAGCGAGTTGATGACGGCGTCGGCGTTCTGGTCGCCATAGGGCGCTGGCCCATTGTTGAACGAGGGCAGATACGTGCAGTCGTAATTGTTGGCGATGTAGATGTAGGGCTTGAAATCAGGCGTGTTGGCGTCTTCAGTGGCGTAGGGCGTGAAGCTATGGTAGGCGCAGAAGCCCTGGCCGAAGGAGTTCGGGAAGGAGCAGACCTCGCCATTGCTGAACTTCGCACACTCCTGCACGTTGTAGGCCGTGATGACGATGAATGCTGAACTGGCCGTCACCTTCCAGCCCTGCTGCTCGCGCACGCGGTCTATCTCCGCCGTCACATCGTCATCGCTCAGCGGGTCGGCGCGCGTCCCCGCGTGCGGATAGGGCTGCTGGTCTACATACACACCGCCGACCGTCGAGCTATTGCGGATCGGCCCCTGCTGGTCCCAGTACTGGGTGAGCAGGCCAAAGAAGCGCGAGCCGCCCACGTCGTCCAGATATTGCTGGACGAGCGACTCGAAGCGCGCGCTATTGCCTGGTTCCATGCTGGTTCCTGGCGGCGACCAGAAGATGAGATAGGCCGTGAAGCTATGCATCACCGGCCCCTCATGATAACTAATGCCGTGGCAGCGCGTGCCGCACTCGTTGAAGTTGAGCACGGTCGTGGTGGCAGGCTGCGCCACCACCACTTGCGGCGCGCCCTGCAGATTCGCCACGCACAGATACCGCCCGGCTGGCATGTTGGGCAGGGTATAGCGTCCCTGGGTGTCGGTGTCGCCGCTGTAGCGGGTCGGCGGGGCGTCGCTGGTCTGTGCGGCGGGCGAGTTGTCCCAGCAGACGACCGGCGCATGCGCGATTGGCGCATAGCTGCGGCTGTCAATCACCTGCCCGCTTACGGCGCCGCTGACCAGCGTCAGCGCCGGGCAGGCCTCCGCCCCCACGCGCAGCGCGCAGATCGGGCTGCTCTGCGCTCCGTTGCCGGTGGACCTCGTCGCATCGCCTGCTGCGAGGGCTGGGCCGAGATCGAGGTGATAGGCGCTGGCAAAGTGCGGCGAGACGGAGACGCTGACGGGTGTATAGCGCGGCGCGCTGATCTGGCAGGTGTAGTCGCGATTGCGCAGCAGCAGCAGGCTGTACTGGCCTTGGGCATCGGCGGTGGCGCGCGCCTGCCCGCAATCTATGCTGGCCCCCGCCAGCCGCGCGCTGCCCGCCCGCCCCGCTTGGAGTTGCTCCAGACTCTGCCCGTAGACCACGCCATAGACGCGCGTCGCCGTCAGCGGCAGCGTCCGCGCGACCAGGCCGGGTCGCGTGAGCACGCCCACTGTCAGCAGCGCCGCGCTGAGCGTCACCACGATCGCCAGCAGGCTCACCGCCGCGCGCAGCGCCACATTCGGGCGCCGCCGACGCCGCATATTCGGTGGCGGCGCGGGAGGCGCATAGACCTGAACGTGATACTGCGGATACTCAGGATACTGCTGGTACGGCGG
>JAICVT010000199.1 GCA_025935235.1 Ktedonobacterales bacterium
ATCACGTACCACATCGTCCACCGCACAGCCCTCGACGCGCTGCCCGGAGCGGGAGGCCATGTGCAGCGCGGCAACGCCCATATCGCGCGCCCGGCGAATGATCTGAAACAGCTCCTCGATGCGCTGCGGTGTGCGCTCGCCCAGGAACGCCATCCAGGTATAGTCGGCGAAGATGGCGCCCGGCTCGGCCAGTGGCGCGCTGAAGTCTATCAGCAGCAGATCGCCGCGCGCGACCGGCGTGTGTCGCTCGGCGCTGGGGCTGTAGTGCGGGTTGGCGGCGTTGCCATTCACCGAGACCAGCGGCGCCTCGTCATCAGGGACTGCCAGCCCCTCGGCGCGCATGTAGCTGCTCAGCTCCTGCTGGATGCTGTACTCGTTCAGCGGATCGCCCGCCAGCAGCCGCTCGCGTGTCCAGTCAAACACACGCTCGCCCGCGCGCACGAGCGCCTGCCCAGCGCGGCGATGCGACTCCACCTGCCACGGCGTCAGCACGGCCTCGAACTGCTGCGCGAAGTCGGCGGAAGAGACGACCTCTGGGCCGAGCGACCGCACCAGCTCGACCGTGCCAGCGTCCACCAGCGAGCAGTAGGGGATGCCGTTGTCCGGTACGTATTCCATCGCCACGCGCCGCGCTCCGGCCACCGCCGCGGCCAGCAACTCGCGGTACTCGCGCCAGGTACGGTAGACGCGCTGCTTCCCCGGCAGGCTGGCCAGCGCATGCGCCTCCACCGCGCTGACGATCGCCACTGGCTCGCCCTGTGCGGGAACATAGTAGAGCCAGCGGCGCGTGAAGAACGCCTGTGGCGGCAGCTCCAGCACGCGATGCGCGATGGCGTTGGAGCGGCGGAAGTCGTACAGGAGCCAGCCGTCTACCTTCGCGGCTCGCAATGCCGCCTGGAACGCGGTAATATCTGGCATAGGATGTTGTCCTCTCGCAACTGTGACTCGTGTGGATATGTGGATACCGATAATCGGGCGCGCGTCTTGCGCCATTGTACGCGACCAGGCGGCAGATGCAGGGTTTCGCAATGGCGCGGGCCTGTAAATGGCGATATGGTCAAGCGTCATCATAGCAGAGCTGGGTTAACGCTCGCTTCTTCGCCGCGCTGTCCCGCCCGCCTACGGGTAACGCCGCGACGTAGTTGCACGTACAACCAGCGCATCGGCGGGAAATTGTCAGCGCCGGTTTGACGTTCAGGAGGACCCACAGCACAATATGAGGATAGCGCTCCGTCCTCTGGAGCAGAGATAGCGTTGTGCTGACTCACTCCGCCCGCGCGCCCGGCGCGCGGCCACTGAGGCAGGTGGCTCAGAGACAGCTCAACTCTTGTTGGTGGTTCGAGATGAGAAAGGAGCGCGGCAGGTTCCCGCTGCGACCCGCACGACGGTGGCAGGTACGCGCCAGCGGAGGATAGCCGCAAAGACGTGTGAAGCTAGAAGATCGTCCCGCGCTCTCGATACTAGACCTGAGACAGTCCGCGAGCCGTGTTATCGAGAACGTCGAGCGCGTCATCGTCGGCAAGCAGGAGTCGGTGCGCCTCACCCTGATCGCGGTGCTCTGTGGGGGCCACGTGCTGATCGAAGACGTGCCCGGCACAGGCAAAACGACGCTGATGAAGTCCATCGCGCGCTCGATTGGCTGCGGGTTCAAGCGCATCCAGTTCACGCCCGATCTGCTGCCAAGCGACGTGACAGGCGTCTCCATCTTCAATCAGCGCACCTCGGAGTTTGAGTTTCGCCCCGGTCCGATTATGAGCCAGTTTGTGCTGGCTGACGAGATCAACCGCGCGACACCCAAGACCCAGTCGGCTCTGCTCGAAGCTATGGAGGAGGCGCAGATCACCGTAGACGGCGCAACCTATCCACTTCCGGTTCCTTTCCTCGTCATGGCGACGCAGAACCCCATCGAATATGAGGGCACATTCCCACTGCCAGAGGCGCAGCTCGACCGCTTCATGCTCAACATTCGTCTGGGCTACCCTGGCCCTGCCGATGAGGTGACGATTCTCGATCATCAGCAGCGCCGCCATCCGATTGACGACCTGACCGCTGTGATTGATGCCGACCAGCTGATCGAGATGCAGATGCGCGTGAAAGAGGTGCGCGTCAAGCAGGAGATCCGCGAATACATCGTCGCGCTGGTGAGCGCCACCCGCACGCATCCCCATGTCTACCTGGGCGCCAGCCCACGCGGCTCGCTGGCGCTGTTCCAGGCCGCGCAGGCCCGCGCCGCGCTCGACGGTCGCGACTATGTGGAGAGTGATGACGTGCAGGCGCTGATCAAGCCGACGCTGAGCCACCGCATCATCCTTCACCCCAACCTGCGACGCGACGACGTGACGGCGTCCACCGTGCTAGACGACGCGCTGAGCCAGACGCCCGCCCCCGGCGGCCCATCCTCGCTCATCGCGCGCGGGTAGCCGGCAGTCACACTCGGTCGAACTCGGAAAGGCGTCAGGCTATGCGTCCGTGGCAACTCATCGCGCTGATCTTTTTGCTGGGGCTGCTGGCGGTCTTCAACGGCTGGAAGCCATTCTGGGTGCTGTTCTATGCCCTGCTGGTGGCCTTCGCGCTCTCGCTCGTCTGGCTCGCGCTCAGCGTGCGCGGCCTGAAATTCGTACGCTCGTCAGTCGGCGGGCGCGCTGAGGTCGGCGACCGCATCGAGGAGCGGCTGGCGCTGGAGAATCACTCCTGGATCCCCAAGCTGTGGGTGCAGGTCAGCGATGGCTCGACCCTTCCCGGACACCACGCGGGCTACGTCTCCAGCGTCGGACCACGCCAGCGCATCGCCTGGCGCGCCCGCACGCTCTGCCGCAAGCGTGGGCGCTTCACGCTCGGCCCAGTGACGGCAACCACCGGCGACCCGATGGGGCTGTTCCGGCGCGAGATCACGCTGGCGCCTTCCTCGCAGCTGCTGGTGCTCCCCAACGTCTTTGACCTGAAGGCCTTCGCGCTTTTCCCCGGTGTGATGCCTGGACGCGGGCGCGGCTCGCAGCGCTCGCTGCAGGTGACGACCAACGTCGTGACCGTGCGCGACTATCGCGCGGGTGACGCGCTGACGCGCATTCACTGGCCCAGCACGGCTCGCCACGGGCAGTTGATGGTCAAAGAGTTCGACCTGGACCCGACGATTGACGTGGTCATCCTGCTCGATCTGGACAAGGACACCCACGCGGGCGAGGACGAAAGCTCGACCGAAGAATACGCCGTGACCATCGCGGCCAGCGTGGCGACCTTCCTGCTGCGCCAGCGTGACCTGGCCGTGGCGCTCGAGGCGCCCGGACCGAGCGGCGTCTCGCTGCCGCTGGATCGCGGTGAGCGCCAGCGCGATCGCATGCTTGAATCGCTCGCGGTGGTACGTGCGGATCGTCATTATCCACTCTCCACTGCGCTTGCGGAGCTAGAGTTGCGACTCTCGCGCAATACCGCGCTAATCGTCGTCACACCGTCAGTCAATCTCGATTGGGAACAGCAGCTTGGCCATCTGCGTCGAAGAGGTGTGCGCCCCGCCGTCGTTCTGCTCGATCCCAGCGCCTTCGATGAGCGCTTTGGCGGCGTGAAGCGCGTGGTGGATGCACTCGACGACGCTGGAGTCCCTTCGATCACCGTCAAGCGCGGCGATGCGCTGGCGCGCGTGCTGGAGAGCAGCGCGACCAGCGGCGTCATCACGGTCGCCCGATAGCTTGCCGATAGCTTGCCGATAGCTTGCCGATAGCTTGCCAATAGCTCGACCATTACCGGAGTGGGAGGCATCGTACTCATGGAAACCGCCAGTGGAGTCGCGGCGCGAAACGCCAGCGGGCCGGAACGTATGCGCCGCGCCACGCCGCGCTTTTATCTCCTGCCGCGCGATGGTTGGCTCACGCTGCTGCTGACCTTCCTGATTATTTACGTCACCGTCGTCAGTGTGCAGTCGGTCCAGCCTGTCTGGGCGTCTGGGCTAAACGCGCTGACCGGCGCGATGCTGATCGGCGTGGCGCTCGGCTACATCGCCACCCAGCAGAACACCATTCCCAACGGCTGGATGCACACCATCGCGACCCTGGTTGGCGTGCTCGGCTCGTTCCAGATTACGGCGAACATCGCGCTGGACGGCGAGCGCGGGCAATTGCTCCAGAACACGCTGGTCTGGTTCCGGCGCGCCTTCACCCCCAATGGCAGCAGCGCCGACAACAGCGTCTTCCTGCTCTTCCTGACAACGCTAACCTTCCTGCTGGCGTACATGACGATGTGGCTGGTCTTCCACGCGCGCAGGCCGTGGCTCGCCGTCGTCGCGAACGCGGTCGTCCTGCTGATCAATCTCAACCAGACGACCACCGATGAGTTCTATTTCCTGATCGTCTTTCTCGTCCTGACGCTGCTGCTGCTCGTGCGCTTCACGCTGGCGGAGAACATGCGTCACTGGCGCGGCTCCGGGCTGCGCTTCTCGCCCGATCTTGGCTGGGATTTCATGCAGGCGGGCGCCATCTTCGCCGTGATCGTCACGTTGATTCCCAACCTGCTGCCGATCGCGCAGCCCGATCCCGCCCTGGTCGCCTACTGGAACTCAAGTCAGAGTCCACTGACGGCGGTTGAGCAGCGCATGGAGAGCCTGTTCTCAGGCGTCAATGGCCGTGGGCAGGGAGGCGTCAGCTTCTTCTCGCCGAATCTGCCGTTGGTGGGCGACGTGAATCTGCCGACTACGCAGGTGCTGCACTACACCATCGCCGACAATCTGCAGAACGACCCAACGCAGTACCTGGTGACGGAGACTTTCGCCGACTACGATGGGCTGGACAACTGGACGCGCGGCCAGACGATTGATGTGACCTATGGGGCGAGCAAGACGCAGCCAGGGTCGTCGCCCGCCTATCATCTCGACACCTACAAGATCACGTTCGATGCCACTCCGACGGGCGGCGAGCGCTACATCCTGGCGCCAGGGAGCAGCGCCGCTAGCTTCTCCGTGCCGACCATCGCCCAGACCAGCGTGCAGACCCAGCAACCGGTGACATGGCTCTCGCAGCAGCCGCTGGGCAACAGCGAAACGTACACCGCCGTCGGCTACGTCTCGACCGCCAGCGTCAACCAACTCGAAGCGGTTCCCTATCCTGAGCAGGCGGCGAATGACGCGCAGGATGTCTATCCACAGTCCGTCCTGGTGGAGTATCTGCCCACTGAGCCACCCATCAGCCCGCTGGTCGCCCAGACCGCGCAGCAGGTGACCAAAGGCTCGCCGAATATGTATCAAGCGGCGGTGGCGCTCCAGGACTATCTGCGCACCTTCACCTACAACCCGCACAATCCCAATCCGCCCGCTGGCAAAGACTCGACCGTCTGGTTCCTCCAGCGCAAGGAGGGATTCTGCACCTTCTTCGCATCGGCGATGGCGTTGATGGGCCGCTCACTCGGCATGCCCACGCGCATCGTGAGCGGCTACACCAATGGCTCGCTCGATGAGAAGTCGCACACCTACGTGGTGCGCGGCTCGCAGGCCCACACGTGGACGCAGATCTACTTCGGCCAGTATGGCTGGGTCAACTTCGAGCCGACGTCGACCTTCACGCCTTTCTTCCGTCCGCTCACAGGCAGCACCGGCCCCCTCACTGGCCCCACGACTACCCCGGGCGCCACGCCTAGCTCGACGCCACACGACAGCCGCCAGTCGAAGCCTACCGGCGCCACAACTCCTGTGAACGCCATCCGGGACAGCGGGTGGGCCAAGGTCGGTCTGGGCGTGTTTATCGCCCTGCTGGCGGCGCTGATCGCGCTGGCGGCGCTGTGGGTGTGGTGGCGCTCGCTCTTCCGCGCCTATTCGCCTATCGCGGCCAGCTTTGCGCGGTTGATCTTGCTTGGCGTCTGGGCGGGCGCGCCGCCGTCGCCCTCGCAAACGCCGCGCTCCTACGCGGCGCGGCTGGCCGAGGTCGCGCCGGAGCAGCGCGCCTCCATCGAACGCATTAGCGCGCTCTACTCCCGCGAGCGCTGGGGCGATCCGCTGAGCGCGAGCGAGACGGGCGATGTATCGTCGCTTTACGAGCGTGGGCGCACCGGCCTGGTCGCCGCCATCGCACGCCGTCTGCGCCAGGCGCCCGCGGCCATCGCGGCGTTCTCGCGCCGCACACGCGCCAGAGCAGCCGCATACCTCCGCGAGCGCTGATCTTCCAGGATCTCCTCGGCCCGGCGTCTCCGATTCCTCCGTGGGCGCCGAGAAGTAGTATAACGACAGCGAGCGCGTCCATCATCGCGCGATGACGGGCGCGCACGGGTGTGTCTCTGACAACTTCACTGGATACGGCTGGACGCGACGCCGCCCAGACGGCCAGCTTGATAGATGAGGGCTACGCATGACCGACGGTACTCCCAGCGCGCGGCGCACACTCACCCTGCTCGACGGCCATGCGCTGTTTCATCGCGCCTTCCACGCCTACCCGGATGAGATGAGCACCAACGCGGGCGAGGCGACCAACGCCGTATTTGGCTTCACGCGCATCCTGCTCGACCTCTTCCGCTACATCAAGCCGGAATACATCGCCGTCACCTTCGACCGCCCGATCCCCACATTCCGCCACAAAGACTATGCGCCCTATAAAGCTCATCGCCCATCGCTGCCCGACTCGATGCGCGCGCAGTTCCCGCGTGTGCGCGAGGTGGTGTCAGCGTTCAACATCCCGATCTACGAGGCTGACGGCTTCGAGGCCGATGATGTGCTGGGCACGCTCTCGGTGCAAGCCACCCAGCAGGGCGCCGACGTAGTGATCGTCACGGGCGACCTCGACACACTCCAGCTCGTCAACGAGCATGTGCGTGTCACCTTCGCCCGCTCGCCTCGGCGCGGTGACTTCGACTACTACGACATCAACACCATCGAGCAGCGCTACGGCTTCGCGCCGCCGCAGATCGTTGACTACAAGTCGCTGGTGGGTGACACATCCGATAACATCCCAGGTGTCGCCGGGATTGGCCAGAAGACCGCGACCAAACTGATTCAGGACTACACCACGCTGGAGAACATCCTGGCGCACCTGGATGAGTTGCCGCCGCGCGTGCGCGCCAACCTCAGCGAGCATCGCGAGACCGCCATCCAGAGCAAGTATCTGGCGACCATCGTTACCAATGCGCCTGTCACGCTCGATCTCGCCAGCGCCCGCGCGCTGGACTACGATCCCGATGCCGTGCTGGCGCTCTTTCGCAACCTGGAGTTCTACAGCCTGGTGGATCGCCTGCCGCGCCGCGCTGGCGATGTGGGCGCGCCCGCTGGCGATGAGGGCGAGCCGGAGACGCCCGCCGGAGCGTCCCAGGCGCCTGCGCCAGTAGCCGTGGGCGCGGAAACGCGCGGCACGGCGCCTGCGGTGGCCGGACAGCTCACTCTCTTCGCCGAGGACGAGTTGGAGGCGCTGGCTGAGTCGGGCGATGTCGCGCTGGGCGCGCCGCTGGCGGTTGCGCCGCGCCGCCCGACGGTGACGCCGACCGGTGGCACGAACACGATGACCATCACTACGCCGGAAGCGCTGCGCACGCTGGCCAGCGCCCTGCGCAACGCGCCCATCTTCTCGTTCGACCTGGAGACCGACGCCGCCGATGAGCATCACGCCAACATCGTCGGGCTGTCCTTCGCGATGGGCCAGGGTGAGGCCTACTATGTTCCCGTCGGACACCAGCGCGACACCCAGGGCGATGAGCCAGGTCCGCAGGTGGAAACCGCTGAGGCGCTCGACATCCTGCGCCCCGCGCTGACTGATCCGCAGGCGGGCAAGGTGGGTCACAACGCGAAGTTCGACATCATCACGCTGGCGCGGCACGGCGTCTGGGTCGAGGGGCTGCGCTACGACACGATGATCGCCGCCTACCTGCTCAATCCGGGTCGGCGTGGGCTGGGGTTGAAGGACCTCGCCTTCGAGCTGCTCGGCGTCATTATGACGCCCATCACAGACCTGATCGGCACGGGCAAACAGCAGATTACGATGGCGCAGGTACCTGTGCGCGACGCGGCGACCTACGCCGGAGCCGACGCCGACATGACGCTGCGCCTCTACTTCGCGCTGGAGCCACAACTGCGCAAGCGCGATCTCGACGCGCTAATGACGCAGGTCGAGACGCCGCTGGTCCCCGTACTGGCGCGCATGGAGACGGCGGGCTTCCTGCTCGATCCCGACTTCCTGCGGCGGCTCGGCGCCGACCTGGATGGTCAG
>JAICVT010000376.1 GCA_025935235.1 Ktedonobacterales bacterium
AGAGGACGCGCTCAAAGAGACCATCAACACCCAACCCGCGCTGGTGACGACGAGCCTGGCGCTGCTGGCTGCGCTGCAAGAGGCGGCTGGCGCGACCTTCTCCGGGTCGGGCGAGCCATCGCTGCGCGCGCCGCTCGCGCCCGCGTTCCTGGCGGGGCACAGCGTCGGCGAATATGCCGCGCTGGCCGCATCGGGCGCGCTGGAGCTCGGCGAGACGATCAAGCTGGCGCGTGAGCGCGGCCGCCTGATGCACGAGCAGGGCGGCGCCGTGCCCAGCGGCATGGCCGCCGTGCTGGGAATGGATACCGCGACGCTCGAAGAGGTCTGTGACGAGGCCACGCGCCAGGCTCGGCTGGAGATCGCCTCCGCGCATACCGAGACGGAGCATCCAGGCGCTGGTCGCGTGGTCGTGGCAAACGACAACGCGCCGGGGCAGGTGGTGATCTCTGGCTCGCAGCGTGCGCTCGACATCGCGATGGAGATGGCCAAAGCGCGTGGCGCCCGGCGTGTCGTGCCGCTAGCGGTCAGTGGCGCCTTTCACTCGCCGGTGATGGCTCCAGCGGCGGAGGGGTTGGCGCGCGCGGTGGCCGCCGCGTCCATCCACGACGCCGCGATTCCGATCGTCTCGAACATCAGCGCCACGCCGCTGACATCTGGCGCCGACATTCACGATGAGCTGTCGCGGCAGATCGTCTCGCCCGTCCAGTGGACGCGCTCGGTGCGCTGGCTGGTGGATCAGGGCGTGACGACCTTCGTCGAGACTGGGCCAGGGCAGGTGCTCAGCGGCCTCATCAAGCGCATCGCCAAAGACGTGACGACGCTCTCCGTCTCCACCGCCGACGACGTGGCGCGGGTCGCGCCGCAGATCCAGGCGCTGCTGGCCGAGGCGCAAGCTGAAACTCAGGCTGAAGCGCAGGCCGAGAACCAGCAGCAGGACAAGTCGCGGAATCAGTCACAAGACAAACCCAAGAGCTAGCCGCGGTCTGGGGGCCGGAAAGGTCGCACCGATGGACATATCAGACGTATCGGATGTGTCGCGGATGAGCCATGCCTATGGCGCGCCCGACGCCGAGGGCTTCTATCTCGGATCGGTGCGAATCGCGCACCGCGCCATCCGCACGATGATCGAGCAAGCGGCGCTGCGTACGCCGGGGGTCGCGGCCATCGCGCGGGCGCCGCGCACGCTGGCCTGGGGCCGACCGATCCCCTGGCAGGGCATCGGCTTGACAGCGCGCGATCAGCAGGTGACGATTGATCTGTATCTGCTCGCCGAGCGCGGCGCCAACCTGGCGCAGGTCGGCGCGCGGGCGCAAGAGGCCGTGGCGTCGGCAGTAGAGGCGTTGTTGGGCATGCGGGTCAGCGAGATCAACGTCTACATTCAGGACGTGGTATGACCGCTATGACCAAAGCGAAGGGCGCGAAAGGGTCGAAGGGCGCACACAGCGAACGCAGGCAGGCGCGCAGTGTGGCGATGCAGACGCTCTATGAGTTCGACACCACCGGCCACGACCCGGAGGAGACGCTGGCGCGTAACGCGGAGGGCCAACGGCTGCCCGCGGCGGCGCTGGCCTACGCCGAGGAGTTGGTGCGCGGCGCCCTGGCGCATCTCGATGCGATAGACGCCGAGATCGCGCAAGTGGCGTCAGAATGGCCGATCTCGCAGATGGCGCGGATAGATAAGAACGTCTTGAGGCTTGCAATCTACGAGATTCTGTACAATAATTCAGTCCCAGCGAAGGCTGCCATCAATGAGGCTGTTGAGCTTGCCAAAACTTTCGGGAGCGACACCTCCAGCCGTTTTGTGAACGGCGTGCTTGGCGCCATTTATCAGCAGTCCATGCAAACACCTACCGTGCCTGAAACACCGGCCGAAGGGGAGGTTCCGTAATGTCGTCCGTCTCGAAAGAGGAAATCCTGACACAGCTGCGCCCGATCATCGCTGAGCAACTGGGCGTCGAAGAGAGCGAAGTGAAGGAGGATGCGTCCTTCACCGAAGATCTGAACGCCGATTCGCTCGATCTGGTCGAGATGATCATGTCGCTGGAAGAGAAGTTCCACGTCCAGATCAGCGACGAGGACGCCGAGCAGATCAAGACGGTCGGCCAGGCGGTCGAGTTCATCTACGACCACACCAACTAAGAGCCGACGGCGCGGGTCGCGCGCGACCCGCCCAGCGACAGTGTGAGAGACGGCGAGCGACGGCGTCAGCGCGGCTCGCCGTCTCTTCGTGTGCGGCGCGCTAGAGGGACTGCGGTCGCGCGGCGCGGGCGGGGGCCAGCGGAACCGCGTCGGCCTGTGGCGGCTGCTCGCGGCTGTCGGGCTGCCGGGCGGGCGGCGCGGCTGAACCCCACAGGCTGGCGCTATCCCACGCGACGCCGACGCCGGGCGGCGAGACCTGCGGCTCAATGTGGCGCAGCCCCGCCTGGCGCAGTCGCTCGCGCAGCGCGCTGCGCGCCAGGTCGGGCGTGTTGTTGGCGCGGCTGAGGTGGCCCAGCCAGACCCAGCGCGGCGCGTCATCCAGCACGCGCAGCAGCGCGTCGCAGGTCTGCTCGTTCGAGAGGTGGCCAGTGGGGCTGAGGATGCGCTGCTTCAGATGCCACGGATAGCTGCCATTGAGCAGGCGGTCGCGGTCGTGGTTCGACTCGATCAGCAGCAGGCTCGACTCAGCCAGCGCCTCGATCATCGGCTCCATCACCGTGCCGGAATCGGTGATATAGCAGAGCCGCCACGCGCCGGACGAGACGACGTAGCCGCACGGCGCGACCGCATCGTGCGAGACGGCGAAGCTGCGCACGCTCAACCCGCCAACAGTGGTCGAGCGCCCCACGGCCAGCTCGACTCGCTCGACCTGCTCGATCCGCTCGACCCGCCAGGCGCCCGCCAGCGTGGCTGGGTCTGCCTGCCCGCGCTCAACCCGCTGGTAGGCGGCGTCGAGCGTGCGCGGATCGGCCACCAGCGGCACGCCAAAGCGGCGAGCGAAGGAGAAGGCGCCGAAGGCATGGTCGCGGTGTTCGTGGGTCAGCAGGATGGCGGTGACACTCTCGGCGGCCAGGCGCGCCTGCTTCAGGCGAGAGCGCAGCGCGCCCGCGGTGAAGCCGGCATCCAGCAGTAGAGTGGTCTGGCCCGCCTGCACGACGAGCGCATTGCCGCTGCTACCGCTGCCTAACGAGACAATCCGCACGCGACGCCTGCCCTTCTCTCGCCGACGACCTCTAGCGCAATCATGACCATTGGTGGACAATCGTGGACACATCGTATCGCCAGTGGGCGCGCTCGCGCAACTCAGTGACGCTCTCTCCCAGAACCTCAGCGCCGCTGGGGGCGGCGACTGAGCGTCAGCGCGATCTCGCTACCGCGCAGCAGCGTGGCGCCGGGGCTGGGCGCCTGCTCCAGCACGACGCCGGGCGCGGCGTCAGCGGTGGCGCGCTCGCCCGCGATCACCGCCGTCAGGCCGATGGCGCGCAGCCGTGTGATGGCTGTGGCCACCGGCAGCGCGCGAAGATCAGGCGCGACGAGCATCAGCGCGGTCAGCACCGCGCCGACCGAGGTATGAAGCTCTTTGCGCTGGGCTTTGCGGTCGGCCTCAGCGCGCGCCTCGCGATCGGCGTTGATCAGCGCGAAGATGCGCTCCTGCGTCTCACGTGGGCGCGACATATGGCGCATATCAATATTGGGCGCGCGGCCCGCGGTTTCGACGTGGATATGGCCGTAGTTGAAGAGGCGGCCCAGCGGCGGCTTGGTGATCGAGACATCCTGCACGCTACGGTAGAGCGTCTCGCGGCGCGACTCAGCGAAGATGAAATAGCTCCGGTCGACGTCTATGATGCGTTGATTTGTCAGGATGAACGAGTCGTCAATGTAGTTGGAGATCATCAGCAGCTCCCAGAGCAGGATGATGATCGCGACAATCGCCGTCAGGCTCCAGAGCATCGGCGCCGAGCGCGGCATGAATGCGCGCAGCGCCGCCAGCAGCAGCACCGCCGCCACGCCGACGAGGAATGGCG
>JAICVT010000334.1 GCA_025935235.1 Ktedonobacterales bacterium
AAAGTCAGGAGCGAGATGTCCGCGTTATCCGATACACCGTCGCTGAAAGAGCGCCAGCGACAGGAACGCGAGGGCTTGATTCTGCGCGCCGCCTCCGAGTTGTTCGCCGAGCGGGGCTATCATGCGACCTCGCTCGAAGATATCGCCGCGCGCGTCGGCATCGCCAAAGGCACGATCTACCTGCACTTCGACAGCAAAGATGATCTGGTGCTGGCGCTGCTCAAGCAGGGCTTCGGCATGTATGTGAAAGCGCTCGAAGACGCGCTGGAGAGCGCCGCGACCCCGCGCGAGAAGCTGCGCGCGGTGATCGAACATTTCACCTCCACGGCGGCCAACCAGGGCTACCTGACCTTCGCGGCGATGATGCGCAACCCCACCATCTTCAGCCGCATGGCCGAGCTGCGCGAGGGGATGAGCCAGCAGTGGGAGCGGCCGCGCAAGCTGCTCGCCGAGGCGATTGACGAAGGCAAGGCGGCGGGCGAGTTCGACCCACAGCTGCCAACCGCGCTGATCGCCACGCTGCTGACGAGCCTGGTCAACCCACATACCTACCGCCAGATGATGGACGAGCGCACGCTCTCCAGCGAAGAGATCGCTACATCGCTGAAGCGCTTCTTCTTCCGGGGCATCGCCGCCACGCCAGAATGTCCTCCCAGCGGCTAGCGCGCCGATAGAGCAGACATCGTGCGCGCCGCATCGGCCAAACGTCGGCCACGGCCACCCACGGCTCACGATGACCCATAACGGCCAATCCGAGCCATTCTCGATCTTCGTTTCGATCTGAGTCCTCGCTTGGCGCCTCCTCGCGCCGCGAGACTCCACCGGGAGAAAGACGACATGTTCCGGTTATTCCGCTTCCTGCGACACTACATTGGTATGATCCTGGTGGTGTTCGCGCTGGTCTTTGGCCAGAGCATGGCCAACCTCTACCTGCCGACGCTGCTGGCCGACATCATCAACAACGGCATCGTCAAGAACGACCAGACCTACATCCTGCAGCAAGGCGGCATTATGCTGCTGGTCACGTTTGGCGGCGCGCTCGCCGCGATCGGCGCGGCCTACTTCGCCGCGCATGTGGCTGTCGGCTTCGGGCGTGACGTGCGCCAGAAGCTCTTCACGCATGTCAGTAAGTTCTCGCTGCACGAGTTCGACAAAGTCGGCACGGCCTCGATGATTACCCGCACTACCAACGACACCAACCAGGTGCAGACTGTCCTGCTCATCATGCTCAGCATGCTGATCAGCGCGCCGATGATGGCGATTGGTGGCATCATCCTGGCCATGCAGCAAGACGCCACGCTCACCTGGACGCTGGCCGCCGCGATTCCTGTGCTGGTGATCGTGATTCTGCTGGTGATGACCAAAGCTATCCCACTCTTCCAGATCATGCAGGTCAAGATAGACAAGGTCAACCTGGTGCTGGATGAAGGGCTGACGGGCGTGCGCGTCATCCGGGCCTTTGGCCGCGAGCCGCATGAGGAGCGGCGCTTCGATCTGGCCAACCTCGACCTGACCGATACCGCTATCTCAGTCTACCGGCTGACGGCGATTCTCTTCCCCTTTATGATGCTGATCCTGAACCTGACCACGGTAGCCATCTTCTGGTTCGGCAGCAACCTGATCAACACGGGCGACATGCAGGTCGGCGCGCTGATCGCCTTCTTGCAGTACGCCATGCAGATCCTCTTCGCCTTCCTGATGCTCTCGATGATGTTCATCTTCCTGCCGCGCGCCGCCGCCTCGGCCAAGCGCATCAACGAAGTGCTGGACATCAAGCCGGAGATCACCGACGCCGCGACGACCCGCGAGGCTGCCAGCGAGCAGGGCATGGTGGAGTTCCGCGACGTGACATTTAGCTACCCTGGCGCTGAGGAGCCTGCGCTCTCGCACATCTCCTTCACCGCGCGCCCCGGCCAGGTGACGGCCATCATTGGCGGCACTGGCGCGGGCAAGTCATCGCTGGTGACGCTGATCCCACGCTTCTATGACGTGGATAGTGGCGCTGTGCTGGTGGATGGCGTGGACGTGCGCGAGCAGGCGCAAGAGGCGCTGCGGGCGAAGATCGGCTTCGTGCCGCAGCGCGCGGTACTCTTCTCTGGCACGATCGAGGAGAACATCCGCTACGGCAAGGGCGACGCCACAGAGGACGAGATTCGCCACGCGGCGGAGATCGCCCAGGCGACCGAGTTCATTGACGAGATGCCCCAGGGCATGCGGACCGAGATCGCCCAGGGTGGCACGAATGTCTCGGGCGGCCAGAAGCAGCGGCTCTCGATCGCGCGTGCGCTGGTGCGCCGACCGGAAATCTACATCTTCGACGACACCTTCTCGGCGCTCGACTACACCACCGACGCCAACCTGCGCGCGGCTCTCAAGGGCGAGACGGGCGACGCCACGGTGGTGATCGTTGCGCAGCGCGTCAGCACGATCCTGGAGGCTGACCAGATTCTGGTGCTGGATGAAGGCAAGGTGGCCGGCATCGGCACGCACCATCAGTTGATGGAAACCAACGAGGTCTACCGCGAGATCGTGCTGTCGCAGCTCTCGCTTGAGGAGGTCGCATGAACGCGAATCGAGGAGGTCGCCCCGGAGGGATGGGGCGCGGCCCGATGGGCGGCGGCGGACCGATGGCGGGCCTCGGCATGTCCGGGGCGAAGGCCAAGAACTTTCGTGGCACGCTCTTCCGCCTGATGGGCTACTTCAAGCCAGAGCTGTTTCTGCTGTTGGTCGTGCTGGTCGCGGCAATCATCAGCACGGTCTTCAACGTCATTGGGCCGAAGGTGCTGGGTCTGGCGACCACGCGGCTCTTCGATGGCGTGATCGCGAAGTTCAAGTATGGGTATGAGATCGCCGCTCTCAAGGCGCATCACCTGCCGCTGACCGTCGCTGGTGCGGCGCCTTCGATTGATTTCAACTACATCGGCGAGATGATGCTGATCCTGCTGGGGCTGTACGTCACCAGCGCGATCTTCAGCTACATCCAGCAGTACACGATGGCGGGCGTGTCGCAGCGCGTCGTCTATCGCATCCGGCGGCAGGTCGAAGAGAAGCTGGGCCGCCTGCCACTGCGCTACTACGACACCCAGACCCACGGCGAGATTATGAGCCGCGCGGTCAACGACATGGACAACATCAGCAACACGCTGCAGCAAAGCCTGGCGCAGTTCGTCACCTCGCTGGTGACGGTCATCGGCGTGATCGTGCTGATGCTCTCGATCAACTGGATTCTGACGCTGGTGACACTGGTGACGCTGCCGATCAGCATCGGCGTAACGATCTTCGTCGCCAAGCGCTCGCAGCGCTACTTCTCGGCGCAGCAGAAATCGCTGGGCGAGCTGAACGGCCATGTCGAAGAGATGTTCACCGGCCACCGCATCGTTAAGGCGTTTGGCCGCGAGCGGCAGTCGGTGCAGGCGTTCGACGCGATGAACGAGGATCTGTACAAGGCTGGCTGGCGGGCGCAGTTCGTCTCCGGCATGATCTTCCCGCTGATGATGTCTATCGGCAACCTCGGCTTCGTCGGCGTGGCGGTCGTCGGCAGCGTGCTGGTGACGCAGGGGACGGTGGCCATCGGCGACGTGGTGGCGTTCATCCAGTATGCGCGCCAGTTCTCGCAGCCCATCACCCAGTTGGCCAGCTTCTCGAACACCATCCAGCTCGCCATCGCTTCGGCGGAGCGCATCTTCGAGCTGCTCGACGAGCAGGAGCAGGTTCCTGAGACGGTCGAGGCTGACATCACCGCGCCGCAGGGGCATGTCGAGTTCCAGCACGCCTCGTTCAGCTACAAGCAGGACGAGCCGCTGATCGTGGACATGAACATCGAGGCCAGGCCTGGCCAGACGGTCGCCATCGTCGGGCCGACCGGCGCGGGCAAGACCACGCTGGTCAACCTGCTGATGCGCTTCTACGAGCTGGATAGCGGACGCATCCTGGTGGATGGTGTGGATATCACGAAGCTGCCGCGCGCCGAGCTGCGCCAGATGTTCGGCATGGTGCTGCAGGATACGTGGCTCTTCAACGGCACGATCCGCGACAACATCGCCTATGGCCGCGACAACGCCACCGAGGAGGAGATCGTTCGCGCGGCGCGCACGGCGCAGGCCGACCACTTCATCCGCACGTTGCCCGAGGGCTACGATACCGTCCTCAACCAGGAGGCGTCGAACCTGTCGCAAGGGCAGAAGCAATTGCTGACCATCGCGCGCGCGGTGCTGGCCAACCCGCCGATCCTGATTCTGGACGAGGCGACCAGCAGCGTTGACACCCGCACCGAGGTCTTGATCCAGGAGGCGATGCTGACCCTGATGAAGGGCCGCACGAGCTTCGTCATCGCGCACCGGCTCTCGACGATTCGCGGGGCCGATCTGATTCTGGTGTTGAACCACGGCACGATTGTCGAGCAGGGCACGCACGAGGATCTGCTGGCGCGTGGCGGCTTCTACGCCGACCTCTACAACAGCCAGTTCGCCTCGCGCGGCGCCGTCGAGGAGGCGGTCAGTTAGGCCGGAACCCCCACCCCAACCCCTCCCCCGCTGCGGCGGGAGAGGGGCGTTCGGTTGTGAGGTATCGTGCGCCAGACCTCTCCCCACCGCCCCCTCCCCTTCAGGGAGGGGGAGTTTAGCTGGCGCGCGAGCCAGCGCTGCCAGCGCCGCAATCTCTATCCAGTCTGAGTTTCCCCTCCCTCGGAGGGGAGGGGGCTAGGAGGGAGAGGTTCCGGGCCCTCAGCGAAGGAGCAATCGCATGGCGGACACCGACACGAATGCCACGCGCGCCAGCTACAACCGCGTGGCCAGCGACTATGCGCGGCGCTTCGATGATGAGCTGGAACACAAGCCCCTGGAGCGCGACATGCTCGCCTCGTTCGCCGCCGAGGTCGGCGATGGGCTGATCTGCGACCTGGGCTGCGGGCCGGGGCATGTGGCGGC
>JAICVT010000378.1 GCA_025935235.1 Ktedonobacterales bacterium
ACCGCATCCCCGCGTCTGCTGAGCGCTGGCGTCACACCCGAACTGCAAGACACGCAAAAGCTCAGGCCTCGGTTGGCCTGAGCTTTTGTGAACTGGAGCGGGAGACGGGATTCGAACCCGCGACCCATTGCTTGGGAAGCAATTGCGCTACCACTGCGCCACTCCCGCATGGAGTAGCTGAAGTATAGCCCCGCCAGCAATCGTGTGTCAAGGCGCGCTCGGCGTCCGTGGCCGCTCGGGCCGCCGAGGCGCGCGCCCATTGGGCGGCCTCTCCGCCGTCTGCGCCTGCTTCCACTCCGCCGCGCGCGCCAGCAGATCGCGCGCATTGGCCCGCGATGCGTCGGTCGCCGCGCCGCCGAGCATCTGCGCCAGCTCATCCACCCGCGCCGCGCCGTCCATTGGCGTCACCTCGGTCGTCGTGCGGTCGCCGCGCAGCCCCTTGCTCACCTGAAAGTGCCGGTCGCCGAGCGCCGCGATCTGTGGCAGGTGGGTGATGCAGAGCACCTGATGCGCGCGCCCCAGCCCCCACAGCTTCTCGCCGACCACCTGCCCAGCGCGCCCGCTGATGCCCGCGTCAATCTCATCGAAGATCAGCACCGGCACGGCGTCGGCATGCGAGAGGATCGTCTTGAGCGCTAGCATCAGGCGCGAGGTCTCGCCGCCCGAGGCCGTGCGCGCCAGCGACTTGAATGGCTCGCCCGGATTCGGCGCGATCAGGAATTCGACCTGATCTATCCCTGTCGCGGTGAACGCATAGGCTGCCTCGCCGCCCTGCGCCTCTGCGACGGGCGCGCCGCCGGGGTCGGGCCGCTGGGCAATCTGCGTCTGGAAGCGCGCCTTCCGCATATTCAGCTCGTCGAGCTGACGCTCCATCGCCTGCGATAGCGCTGCACCCGCCACCCGCCGCCGCTGCGAGAGCCTGCCCGCTAGCTCGCCGATGCGCCGCCGCAGCCGCTCCTCCTGCGCCTGGAGCTGCGCCGCGCGCTCCTCGCGGTTCGTCAGACCATCCAGCTCGCGCGCCGCCTGCTCGGCGAATCCCAGAATCTCTTCGATGCTCGCGCCATACTTGCGTCGAAGCCGGCTGATGAGGTCCAGCCGCTCTTCCACCTCGGCCTGGCGCGCCGGGTCCGCCGCCACCTGATCCTGATAGTCGCGCAGCGCGGCGGAGACATCCTCCAGGCTGAAGAGCGCCTGCTCCAGCGCGTCCTGCTGACCCGCCAGCGTGTCGTCCAGCCGCAGGAGATCGCCGAGCGCGCGCTGCGCCGTCGCCAGCGCATCCAGCGCGCCCGTTGACTCGCCCTCCTCATCGCCATGCAGCGCGGCGTGCGCCGCCGCAGTCAGCTCGCCCAGCCGCTCGGCGTTGGCCAGCATGCGCCGCTCGCGCTCCAGCTCCTCCAGCTCGCGGGGAACCAGCTTGGCCGCCGCGATCTCATCAACCTGATAGCGCAGCAACTCAATGCGCCGCTCGATCTCGCGCTCGTCGCTGCGCAGCCGCTCCAGCTCGCGGCGGGTCGCGCGCCACTCTGCATAGAGCGTGGCGACCTGCTCGCGCTCGGCGTCCAGTCCGGCGTAGCGGTCGAGGTAGAAGATGTGGCGCTCCGGACGCAGCAGCGTCAGATGCGCGCCCTGCCCGTGGATGTCTACCAACCCGCCCGCGATGCGCTGGAGGGTCGAGACAGGCGCCGCCCGGCCGTTGATGCGCGCGACGCTGCGCCCGCTGGCCGCCACCTCGCGGCTCAGGATCAACTGGTCGTCCTCCAGCTCAGCGCCGATCTCGGCTAATTGCGCCAGCAGCGAGCCATCACCGCTCGTGTCGCCATCCTCGCCCGCGCCATCCCGCGCCAGCGACGCGACATCGAAGACGCCCTCGATGATGGCGCGCTCAGCGCCCGCGCGCACGACATCGCTGCCCATGCGCTCGCCCACCAGCGCCGAGATGGCGTCTATCAGGATGGATTTGCCCGCGCCCGTCTCGCCGGTGAAGACGTTGAAGCCGGGGCCGAGCGCCAGGCTCAGCCGCTCGATGATCGCGAAGTTGGAGATCGTCAGTTCGGCTAGCATCTAGAGATCGTCCCGCAGCTTGGCCGTGAGCACACGATAAAAGTGCGTTGGCGAACGACGACGCAGAAAACTGGTCGTGTATTCACTATTCGTAATGCGGACGCGATCACCGGAGTTCAGCGCATGGTTGATCTGACCGTCGGCGGAGAGCAGCGAGCTATCCGAGCCAGCCTGCAGCTCCAGCGTGATAATGGCGTTCGGCTCCAGGATGAGCGAGCGATCGGCGACCAGGTGCGGCGCGATCGGCGTCAGCACGTTGCTGCGCACCTGTGGATGCAGGATTGGCCCTCCCGCCGCCAGATTGTAGGCCGTCGAGCCGGTCGCGGTGGAGATGATGACGCCGTCGGCAACGGTCGTGTTGTACTCGAAGCCATCCACCCAGATCTTGACGCGGATGACGTGCGGCTCGGCCCCGCGCGCGACCACGATGTCATTGAGCGCCATATAGTTGTGCGCGGGATGCTCTGGATGGTCGGCATGCGCGCCGCTGGTCGTGTCCAGCTCTGCCTGCAGCATCGAGCGGACATCTACCCAGTAGTCGCCTTCCAGGTAGAGCGGCAGCTTCTCCTCCACATCGTCCGGCTCCAACTCCGTCAGGAAGCCAACTCGCCCGAAGTTGACGCCCAGAATCGGCGTGCGCTGCGGCGCGCAGACCCGCGCGGCGGAGATGATGCTGCCATCGCCGCCCAGCACCACTACCAGATCGGTCTTCTTCAGCCGTCCATCGGTGGCGTCGCTGGCCCGTCCCGGCAGCCGCCAGACCTCACGCCCAGAGGCTTTGAGCTGGTCGGCCAGGCGCTCAGACATCGCCACCGCGCCCTCGTTGTGCGGCTTGTAGAAGATGCCGATCCGGTGGATTGGCGCCTGGCTCTTCGCGCTCATCCGCTCACCCCTGGTTCTCGCTGGTGTCCGTCGCCTTCCCGCCTGGCAGACGGGCCTCTCCCCATGCGCTGTCATGGTATGCGCGGCGCGGCGGCATGTCAAACCACGCCAGCATGCGGCTCACGCCTGCTCAAAGCGGCTCAGGCGGAAGCGCTCCAGCGGGAAAGCTGGCTCTTCGTCCAGCGCCAGCGCCGCCAGCAGCTCGCCGATCAGCACGCCGAACTTGAAGCCGTGGCCCGAGAAGCCCGACCCGATGATGATCTGCCCGGCTCCCGGCGCGCGGTCGAGGATGAAGTCCTCGTCGGGCGACATATCGTACATGCAGCGGTCGACTCCCGCCAGCTCCAGCTCGCCCGCCTGCGGGATGACGCGCCGCAAGAAGTCGCGCACGCTGGCCACCTCACCATCATCCACCGAATAGCCCGCGTCGGGATCAACGGTCACGCCAGTGACATGCGAGGCGACCTTGAGCCAGCCCGGCCCCGCAAGCGGGAAGCCGTAATATTCCATCGCGGCCAGGAAGACCGGGAACGCGCCAATTCCGAAGACCTGCGGATCAGCGCCCGCGAAGTAGCAGACCTGCTGGCGAGTGGCGCATACGGGCAGCGTCACAAGGTCGGCCAACAGCCCAGGCGCCCACGGACCAGCCGTCGCCACCACGCGATCGGCATCAAGCGCCTCGCCGCTCTCCAGCCAGACGCGCGCGCCTGCTCCGACTGGCTCGATGCGCGTCACCCGTGCGCGCTCGCGTAGCGCACCGCCACGCACCGCCAGCCGCTCGCCGAGCGCTTGCAGGCACTCCGAGGCGTAGAGCATGCCCCCACGCGGATTCCAGGTGATCGCGCTGTAGTCTTGCGGCTGGAACTGTGGGAAGCGCCGCGCGCACTCCTCCGGCCTCAGCCGCTCTACTGGCAGCCCCTCGGCGCGCATCACCTCGAAGCCCGCCAGCGTCTGGCCGTCGTCCTGCTGGCCGAGCGTCAGCACGCCTGTCTCGGCGTAGAGCGTGCGCTGCGTCTCGCGCGCCAGCTCATCCCACAGCGTCAGGCT
>JAICVT010000229.1 GCA_025935235.1 Ktedonobacterales bacterium
CCAGCGCCGCGTCGTCCAGCGCGATCTCGCCCGCCAGCGCCACCACCCGCGCGCCCGCCGCCTGGGCCAGCCGAGCGACGGCGCCGGTGATCTTGCCATAGGCGGTCTGCTCATCCAGCCGCCCCTCGGCGACGAACACCAGCGCGGCGTCAGCCACCAGCTCGGCGAAGCGCAGCGTCTCCAGCACGAGCGGCGCGCCTGGGGTGAGTTCCGCCGGGGTGAAGGCCAGCAGCCCCGCGCCCAGCCCACCCGCTGCGCCCGCGCCCGCCACGCCGGCCACGTCGCGCCCCAGATCGCGCTGGATGACCGCCGCGTAGCGCGCCAGCGCCGCATCCAGCGCGGCCACCAGCGCCACGTCGGCGCCCTTCTGCGGCCCGTAGACGGCGGAGGCGCCCAGCGGCCCCAGCAGCGGATTCGTCACGTCGCAGGCCACGCGGATGCGCGTCTGGGCGAGACGTGGATCGAGCCGCGTGAGGTCAATGCGGTCGAGGCGGGTGAGCGCCGCGCCACCGGACGGCAGCTCGTGGCCCGCCGCGTCGAGCAGCCGCGCGCCCAGCGCCTGCGCCATGCCCGCGCCGCCATCGTTGGTGGCGCTGCCGCCCAGGCCGAGGATGATCTGGCGGCAGCCGGCGTCCAGCGCCGCCAGCAGTAGCTCGCCGACGCCGCGCGTGGTGGCGCGGGCGGGATCGCGCTGATCGGGGGGAACGAGCGGCAGCCCGGCGGCGGCAGCCATCTCGATGACCGCCACCGGTTCCACAGGCCCCGCAGGCTCCGTCTGGCCGCCGAGGATGCCCCAGCTTGCCTGGACGGGCGCGCCAAGCGGGCCAGTGACCCGCGCGCTGAGCAATTGCCCGCCCGTCGCCTCCACCAGCGCGCGCGTCGTGCCTTCGCCGCCATCCGCCACGGGCGTCACGATCACCTGCGCCGCTGGCAGCGCCTCAGCCAGCGCCTCGGCGATCACAGCGCCGACTTCAGGCGCATCCAGGCTGCCCTTGAGCGCCTGTGGCGCAACGACGATCTTGACCGCCTGTGTGGCTGGCGCGGCTGGCATAGGTGGCTCGCCGTCAGCCGATGTGCGGCTCGAAGCGCGGCCAGACGACGTTATCCACATCCTTGAGCGCCGTCAGGGCGACATCGAATCCAGCGACGCGGCCAGAATAGGAGTCCACGTTCGGCCCTTCCTGCGCCTCGATCCAGGCGAGTCGCGCCTTCTCGCGGTCGGCTACCACCTGCGACCAGACGGCGAAATCGTCGAGCTGCGCGCCCTGCTCGCTCAGAAAGCTGGCCACGCCGTTGAGCGCCTGCGCCTGCCCGCGCCAGTTGAGCGCGTCGGCGCGCGTGTCGGCGTATTCCGCCTCGGACTGCGCCCGCCGCGCCCAGGCGCGCATGCGCTCGATTGTCTGCTCTCGATTGATTGCCATCGGCTGCTGTGCCTTTTCTTGTTCAACGCGGTATACTGAAGTTAAGATGATGACCTGAGCCATCAGGGGAGGGAACGCAGCAGTTCCCGCACCGCATCGTCGGTGATGCGGCCTTCGAGCCGCTCGGCGCCATCCACCGTGATGACGGGGATGCGATAGCGATAGCGCTCGAAGAGCGCGGGATCGGTGCGGATATCGGTCTCGCGCAGATCAAGTCGCTCCAGCGCATCTGGAGCAGCCGAATTCTGGCTCAGGTCGGCAAGCGCATCTTCCAGGTACGCGCGCGCCTCGTCGCAGAGGTGGCACCCCGCTTTTGCGTACAACGTCACCACATGCATCGGTGTTCCTGTCCTCAACGTCGCGGTCTTCTGCCCAGCGCGCTCTGCGCCCGCCAGCGCCGTGCTGTCTTCCCTGCGATGATAGCATACGTCGCGCGAGGGCGGCAAAATCGCGGCGCGGCGCGGCGTGGCGAGACGCCGAAAAGCTCCGACCGCGTTGGGCGGGAACAGAATAGTCTCAGGGAACACAACACGAGCTAGCGCAGCGCGTATATATCAGTGAGGCCGCTCACGTCGGCAGGTCGGGTTCGGCTCCGCCGCGCTCGATCCGCTCCCACCACAGCGTGAACGCCCGGAGGTGACTGCCATGACAGAGAAGGCCAGGCGACCAGATGGCGAAGAACAGCGCGAAGAGCGCCTTCCCGCCGAGTGGCCGCATGAGTTGACGCCGGAGCGCAACCTGACCTCATCCGCCAGGAACGCGACGGACCCAACCGATGGCGCCGAGAGCGCGGAGGAGAACGACACTGTAGACGCGACCACCGCCGAGCAGGCGAATGGCGCGAGCGAGCGAGCGCGCGCACGGCGCGCCTCGCGCAAGACGGTGGTCGCGCCGACCAGCGCGGCCGAGACCCTCGCGGCTGAGGCTGATGAGACGGCTGATGTCGCGGCATTGTCGGCGTTCGAGGCCGACCGTATCGAGCTTGAGGCCCAGGGCTTTTCGCCTGAGGAGGCCGAGCGACTGATCGAAGTGTCGAAGCGGCTGGAATCGTCCGCCGAGGCGCTGGCGTCGCAGGCGGAGATGAAGCGCCTGCGGTTCGCCCAGTGGCTCGTCGAGCGCGGGCGTCTGGATGAGTTCAGCGTTTAGAGCGCGTTTTGGTCTTCGGGCAGGCGGCTGATAGCGGGCAGCGTCTATGCTCCCATGCGTCACACGCTATCACCGACGACCACGCATGAGTCATCATCTGGCAAACCTACAGCACACGCGCATTTTTGACGGGCGTCTCTCTCCGACGTGGAGAGAGACGCCCGTCGTCGTTCGTGGTTCGCTCATTTCCCAGCTGGCGGCTGATTACAGCCCCTGGCGCAGGCGGGCCAGCCGCGCCTCAGCGCGCGCGACGATTGCCGTCGAAATGCCAGCGGGTTGCGCTTTGCCGATGTAGCCTGAGCGGAGCTTGTTTCCCTCGCGCCAGTAGGCATACCAGTACGGTCCGTGGCCGGGGCCGCGCTTGCAGGTGCCACAGGTCGGCTTGCCACATTTGCGGAACTGCAGTTGATAGGTAATGTGCAGATCATTGGGTACATTGGCCATGCGACACTATCTCCCTGAGTCGTTCATCCACCCGCGTCGGTGGCCGCGCGCCATGCGTCCCCGAATCGCTCAGGGATCGCGGAGGGGTAGCGCGCCAGGTCACGGCGCTTGTCATCAGCTGTTGATGTGTTCACGCGGTTGTTCGCTCAGCCCTGAGTGAGCCGGTTGAAGGTAGCCGACATGCCCTGGCCGAGCGAGGTAGGCGCGAGATAGGCGGGTGGCGCCCGCGCTGGCCTCCTCGCATCCCCATGCGCCCACAGTTTCAGGAGGCGAACAGGCGTCACATGTATGGGAAAACGAGCAGGCCGCGCGTTCCGATAACAGCTACCGCCCAGAAGTCCGGCGGAGGACTGAGTGGTGGTGTGAGCCTGGCGCTTGACAATCCACGCTCAGAGCGGGCGTGTTGAGCTTTGAAGATGGCGCGATCTATCCGCTCCTCCATAGTTTTGAGCAGCAGAGTAGTGGGGAAGGTTGCTGGGAGACAGCCGTGAGGGAAAGCAATGGCGCATTGTCAGGTCATGAACAGGCTCTAGCTGCGTCGTGTGGGCGTCGGCGCGGCGGACGCTTCGTCGCGGCGGGTGAGCGTGGCCAGGTGGTCAGCGGCGCGGATCGGCTCTGGCAGGCGATAGCCGCGCAGGCAGCGCAGAATCACCTCGACGGCCTGCTCCAGCGTGACGCGATAGCCCGCAGAGACGTAGAGCGGGCGCGTGTGCGGACGCGAGCGCAGCGCCATGCCGATGATCTCGTTGTCGGCCAGAAGGGGCGAGCGGTCGCCCAGCTCCTCGCGTGGCTGCGCATAGGCGCCAATCAGCCAGGTCTTGGCGCAGCCGACGCTGGCGATGCCAGTCGTCAGACCGAGGTGGCAGGCCAGGCCAAAGCGGCGCGGGTGCGCGTAGCCCTGGCCATCGCAGATCAGCACATCGGGCGTGGCGCGCAGCTTTGCCAGCGCATCCAGCGCGACGGGAACCTCGCGGAACGAGAGCAGTCCCGGCACGTAGGGGAAGGCGCCATCGCGTGTCGCCGTCGCCTGCTCCACCACCTCCATCTCCGGGTAGCGGAAGACGACCACCGCGCCGCGCGCCCGGTCGGCATAGGAGACATCCACTCCCGCCACCAGCCGCACGCGATCCAGCGCGATGGGCGGCGCGGCGTGGGCCAGCGGCGCCAGCCTCCGCTGAATCTCCATCGCCTCCTCGACCGTGACATCCCACGGATGCGTGACCTCTGGCGTCATCTCGACCTCCCCGTCGAAGCCTCTTACACATAGCGCGCCGCGTCGCACGCCGCCCGGCATGACAAAATCCCGCGATCTGGCTAAAGCGCCTCCCATTCGCTGCGAGAGATACCCGCTTCGCTCAGGATGCGCTGGAGGAGCGCCTGGCTGATATCGCCGCGATGCGGGTTGGGAAGAATGATACGCACCCCAGCGCGCTCTATATACTCATGTCGCTTGCCGGGGTACGGGCCATCGAATCCGAGCTGCTTCAGGTAGGCGATCAAATTACGGCGTTTGATCGGACCCACTTTTGGCATCAGGCGCTCGCCTTCGGATGCCTGAGACACAGTCCATCAACTTCAGGCAAGTCTTCCTGCTTGGAGATCCCGATCAGGAGCCAATCTTCCAGGGCTGATTGCAACTCTGCCCGCGTGTCCTCCAGCGTCTGCTCGTCAGCCCAAACGCCCTGGAAGCCGGGAATCGAACCATAATACGTGCCATCCTCGAGCCGCTCATAGAGGGCATGTCGCATGGCAGCCTGGACATATGCGGGATCCAGGTACTGTTCAAATTCCTCGAACATCGGATGACTGCTCCCTTCTTGAGAAGCTGGTGGCCCAAAGGCATTGTACGCCACACACGGCTTGCTGGGTCTCAGCGCAGGGCGGCGTCACGCGTATCCGGCGCTCCTTCGCGCGGCGACATTGGCTGAGACGGCGGCGCGTGGCGCGCGCGGGCGGCGGGCAGCTCCAGCGTGGCCGTCAGCCCGTGACCTGGCTCCTGGCCCACCACGCTCTCGAAGGTCAGCGTCCCATCGTGCAGGACGGCGACGCTGCGGGCGATCGAGATGCCCAGCCCGGCGCCGCCATCCTGCCCAATCTGGCGCGAGCGCGCCCTGTCGGGGCGATAGAACCGCTCGCCCAGGCGCCCTAGATGCTCCGGCGCCACGCCCGGCCCGTCGTCACGCACGATCAGCGCGACCCGCTCGCCTCGCCGCTCGGCGCGCACCTCGACCTGCCCGCCCGGCCGGTTGTATTTGATGGCATTATCCACCAGGATCAGCGCCGCCTGATCAATCAAATCGCGTACACCGCTGACCAGCAGCCCATCCGCGGCGCTGGCGCGCACGGTCACCTGCCGCTCGCGGGCCAGCGCCGCCGTGCGCCGGGCCACAATCTGCGCCACCTCACCCAGATCGACGGTGTCGCGCTCTGGCAGCCGCGCGACACTATCGAGTCGGGCCAGCGTCAGCAGATTGCTGGCCAATGCGGCCAGTCGCGCCGTCTCATCCACGATGTCGTCAAGCAGCTCGGCGTCATCGTCCGAGAGCCGCTGGCGTCCGCGCAGCAGCGTCTCAGCGTCAGCGCGCAGCAGGGTCAGCGGCGTGCGCAACTCGTGCGAGACATCGCCGATGAAGCGCCGCTGGCGGTCGTAGGCCAGCCGCGCCGGAGCCAGCGAGCGCGCGGAGAGGATGAAGCCGCCGATGGCCGAGATCAGCACGGTGAAGCCGCCCACGATCAGCAGCAGCACAAGCAATTGATGGAGCGCGTGTACATCGTCCTCGATCGGTGTTCCCACCTGAATGACGCCGACGACGGCATTCGTCGTCGAGTCACGCGCCACGCAGGCTTCGCGCGCCAGCACGCCGAAGCCAGGGGGCGCGTCGGCGGCATTGGCCGCGCCCGACGAGATGGTGATCTGGTCGGAGGCGCAGCCGCTGGACGAGCTGAGCGCGCGCTTCGCCAGCGCCGAATCGGTGTAGGATGGGAGCGCCTGGGCGAGCTGCGAGGCGCCCGACAGCGCCCCGCCCGCGTCATAGCAGGCGACGAGCGAGTAGCGCCCTGGCCCCTGCGCGTCGCATGGCGTCTGCCCAGTCTGCGCCAGCCCACTTCCCCAGAAATTCGCCGTCTGTTGCGTTGTCCGGACGAGCGCGGTGTTGATGGGGTCCATCAGGCGATGATCTACGGCGAGGTAGAGCGTGGTTCCCGCCAGCAGCAGCGTCACCACCAGGACAGCGGCGTACAGCAGTGTCATCGAGCGGCGGATGCGCTGGAACATGGCGGTCGAGGGATCAGCCGCGTCGCCGGGCGCGCCCAGCCAGCGCGGCAGCCGCCAGGTTGGCAGGCGCAGGCTGGCCTCGCGCAGCCGCGACCGCATGCGTCGCGCGCTCACTCTGGCGCTCTTGCTCGCCTGATTCAGCATAGTCAAGCCGCGATCCTGTAGCCCACCCCGCGAATGGTCTTGATAAGCGGCTGCTGAAAGCCGCGATCTATCTTGTCGCGTAGATAATGGATGTAGATGTCCACGACATTCGAGATGGCATCGGCATCATAGCGCCAGACATGGTCGAGAATCTGGGTGCGTGTCAGCGCCTGCCCTGGATGCCGCATCAGGTATTCCAGCAGGGCGAACTCCTTGGCCGTCAACTCGATCACCCGCTCGCCGCGCCGCGCCTCGTGGCGGGTCAGGTCGAGCGAGAGGTCGGCCACCTTGAGCTGGGTCATCTCGTTGAGCGCCCGCCCGCGCCGCAGCAGCGCGTCCACCCGCGCCAGCAGCTCAGCCATCGCGAAGGGCTTGACCACGTAGTCATCGGCCCCCGCGCGCAGCCCCGTCACGCGATCTTCCACCGCGCCGCGCGCTGTCAGCATCAGCACGGGCGTCTCGATGCGCTGGGCGCGCATGCGGCGGCAGATCTCCAGCCCATCGTACTCTGGCAGCATCAGATCGAGGATGACAAGATCGAAGGAGCCAGTCAGCGCCAGCTGCAAGCCCTCGGCGCCGTCATAGGCGGCGTCGGCGACGTGGCGCTCCTCCGTCAGCACCCGCTTGATGAGGCGCGCCAGCCGCTGCTCATCTTCGACAATCAGAATGTGCATAGCCTGCCCCCGGTCTCCCCGCAGCGGTTCTCGCCAGAAGGTCGCCAGCCGTCCAATCACTGACGCGACGACCTACATGTCCAATCATCCACTGTTGTACCGCACAAAGATTGGAGCGTGA
>JAICVT010000513.1 GCA_025935235.1 Ktedonobacterales bacterium
ACGCTATAGCTCCCCTCTCCCACACAGCGGGGGAGGGGCTAGGGGTGGGGGCGCTTACACCTCCCGCAGCACTTTGCCCAGCGCCTGCCCGGAGGCCAGATAGCTGTGCGCGTCGGCGGCCTGCGCCAGCGGGAATGTGCGCGCGATGCGCACGCGCAGCCTGCCATCGGCAATCCAGCCGAGCAGGTCGCCCGCGCGCCAGCGAAACTCATCAGGCGTGGCGATGTAGTGCGCCAGCGTGGGCCTCGTGAGGAAGAGTGAGCCTTTGCGATTGAGCATCTGCGGGTCCAGTGGCGGCACTGGCCCGCTGGACTGACCGTAGAGAACCATGTAGCCGCGCGGCGCCAGGCTGTTCAGGCTGGCATCGAAGGTATCTTTGCCGACCGAATCATAGACGACGGGAACGCCCTTGCCCTCGGTCAGGCGACGCGCCTCCTGGGCGATGTCCACCTGACGATAGAGGATGATCTCGTCGGCGCCCAGCGTGCGCGCCTCCGCCGCTTTGGCCTCCGAGCCGACCGCGCAGAGCGTGCGCGCGCCGAGCATCTTCGCCATCTGGGTCAGCAGGCCGCCCACGCCACCCGTCGCCGCATAGATCAGCGCCGACTCGCCCGCCTTGAGCGGATAGGTGGAGTGGCTGAGGTAGTGCGCCGTCATGCCTTGCAGCATTGCCGCCGCCGCCACCTTCAGGTCAACGCCCTCTGGCACATGCGCGAGCTGCCAGGCGTCGGCCAGCGCATACTCGGCATAGGCGCCGTGGAAGGCCGAAGTCGCCACGCGGTCGCCAACCTTGACCTCCGTCACGCCGGGGCCGATGGCGTCCACCACGCCCGCGCCCTCGCCGCCGGGGATGAAGGGCAGCGACATCTTGTACTGCCCCATGCGCTGGTAGATGTCTATGAAGTTGAGGCCAGCCGCCGCCAGCTTCACCCGCGCCTGCCCAGGTCCCGGCTCCGGGATCGGCGCATCCGCTTCGCGCAAGACCTCTGGACCACCGTGTCGCTCGATCTGGATCGCGCGCATTGCCCGCGCCTCCTTTCGCCGTGTGCCTGCCGAGTACCGGTCACGCTGGCTGCGTCAGTGCGTGGCGGGCGCTGGCTCCAGCGGAACCGCCCGCAGCAGCGTCTCCTCCACGACCGACGCCAGCGCCGCGATGAAGAGCGGCGTCGTATTCAGCGACTCGGTGCGATGGAAGATGATGCCGTGCTCCTCAGCCTGCTCGCGCGCGCCAACCTCGATGTCGTAGAGGATCTCCAGGTGGTCGGCCAGGAACTGCACCGGAGCGATCAGCACGTCGGTCGCGCCTTTGGCCTTCAGCTCGGGCATCAGATCGGCGAAGTCGGGCTTGAGCCACGGCTCTGGCGTGTGTCCCGCGCTCTGATAGCAGAACATCCACTGCTCCGGGCGCACATCGGCGCGCTCAGCGATGGCGCGCGCGGTCTGCTTCAGGTTATCAATGTAGTCTGGCTCGTCGGCGACCACACGCAGCGGCATGCTGTGAGCTGAGAGCAGCACCGGCGTCGTAGCGCCCCGGTTGGCGGGGAGCTGGTCGAGCGCCTCGCGCACGCGGGCGGCCACCGCCTGCAAAAACTCCGGCTGCATATGCCAGTCTTCGGTGATGGCCAGCCTCAGATTGGGACGATTCAGCCCGGCCACCGCCTCGCGCAGCGTGTTGATGTAGCCGCGCATCAGGATCGGCGAGTATTGCGGCGACATGATGACGCCCACCAGCGCATCGGCGCCCTCGGCGACCGCTGGGACGACATCGGCGATGAAGGGCGGGAAGAAACGCATGCCCGCCGTCACCGCGAAGGTCGGCCCGTCAGGATGGCGGCGGTTCAGCTCGGCCTCCAGCGCCGCCGCCTGCTCCTGGGTGACACGCAGCAGCGGCGAGCCGCCGATCAGCGCATAGCGGCGCTTGAACTCAGCGACCACCTCATCGCTCGGCTCGCGTCCGCCGTAGACATTGCGCAGATAGCCGGGAACATCGTCGAGGGTGGCGGGGGAGCCATAGGTCATCAGGACAACGCCAATACGCGGTCGGGCCGACTCAGCCGTCATGGGAAGCGCCTCACGTTTTCAGCACGATTGCAGTTTGTCCAGAGTTAGATAACGCCACAACGATGCGCCATAGCGCGTAGCGGCAGGTCATCACCAGAACTATAGACCCTGATTCCGCCGCCCGCAACTGGCGCATGACGCGCGCCTTGGCTGAGAACATCAGACCATGCTGGCGCTGCTCAGCTTGCCATCAGCAGAGAGGAAGCTCAGCGGGTAACTTAGCGATCCCACGAGTCACGCTCCTGCCGCAAGTACTCGTCTACCTCGTCCGCGGTTTTGAAGAGTTGCTGACCAGGGGCTTCGTCCATGAGGTCAATCATGGGTAGCTTGCCTTCAGGTGGGTACGTCGTCGCGTTTGCGGCGTCTGCCTCCGGCTCGATGGTGATAGAGACGCGCTGGCCTGGCTGCAA
>JAICVT010000457.1 GCA_025935235.1 Ktedonobacterales bacterium
CAGGCATCGTGGTCGAATCGGCCCAAGAGCTCGGCGGCGGCGAATTCAACTCCGTCTATCTGATTCGCATGGCGGGGCGTGCGCCTGTCATCTTGCGCGCCGCCCCGCCGCCTGGGCGCGACCTTCCCTGGCACGAGCGCGATCTCATGCGGCATGAGCACGCCATCCAGCCCTATCTCGCGCCCGTCGCGCAACTGACGCCATCCACGCTGATGATTGACTTCACGCGCCTCACGCTCCCACGAGACTACCTCTTCCAGTCGGTCATGCCCGGCGAGCGTTGGCGAGATCTCGCGGATCACCTCTCGCCGCAGGACGAGGAGCGCCTGTGGCGCGGTCTGGCGCACATCGCGCGAGACATCCATAGCGTGCGCGGCGAGGCATTCGGCCATCCCGATCCCGGTCGGCAGTTTTCGACGTGGAGCGCCACCATCCAGGACTGGCTGGCGCGCAGCCTCGCCGACGCGCAGCGTGCCGGAGTCGAGACAGAAGCTATCGAGCGCCTGTGTCAGCTTGCCGAGGCGCACGCTGACCTGCTGGACGAGATCACCATCCCCCACCTGCTGCACGGCGACCTGTGGCCGGTCAACATCCTGGTCGAACGTGGAGAAGATGGAGAGGACGGCGAGAGCGGCGCACGCATCAGCGCCGTGCTGGATTCTGATCGCGTCGCGTGGGGCGATCCACTCGCCGACTGGACGTTCTATCTCCTGCCACGCGGGACGACCGCACGCATCCAGGCCATCTTCTGGGATGAGTACGGAGCGCCAGAAACGACGCTCGGCGCGCGATTCCGCAGCAGCATCTACGAGGGACTCAATGTCAGCAACGTGCTCTTCGATCTGCAGCGACGCGGGCGGATGGACCTGGAAGCGCAGTCCCAGGAGCAATTGCGCGCGGTCGTGGCGGCGCTGCACGCGATGCGCTGATGATGCGATGAGGCGGACAGCGCGCCACACGCAGCGCAAAAAGCCCCTCTCCCGCCGCGGCGGGGGAGGGGTTGGGGTGGGGGGCGCCTAGTTGCGGCTGGCCAGCAGGTCGCGCTCGGTCGCCGAGCCGAGAATCGCGTCCAGCGCGTCTTCGGCCCAGATGCGCGAGCGGACTGTGCGAATCTCGCGGGCCTCGGTCGTCTCGGCGCGCTTGCGCGCGGCCAGCGAGGCGCGCGCCCGCACTACCCGCACGCCCGCCTCGGCCAGCACGCTGGCGAGCTGCGCATGACGCTCGCGCGCGGCCTCGGCGTCGGCATGATGGAACTCGCAGAGCGGCTGGCGCATCATCACCAGATAGCCCCGCGAAACAGGATACGCGCCGGTCAGGTAGCCCTGTCCGGCGCGTATGTCAGTCGAGGTCGTCACGATGTAGTCCTGTCCGTCCGCGGTGATGACCCGCGAGCGCAGCAGTTCATCTGCATACGTGAGGCATGCGCGCACGCCTCCCATCGCTACACCCACACGGGTCAGGATATCTCCGCGCGCTGTCTCGTGCGCGCCCGCTAGGATCGCCATGTCGTCGCCTCCTGGTCGCTCTGGTCGCTCGCTGTGCCATTTACGCTGGCCAGCGCCAGCAAAGCTCCAGTCCTGGTCGCCCGACCACCGAACCCGAACGGCAAGCGCGCGCACGCTTGGCGCTCGCGCCGCACACAAGGCGCGCGAGCGGCGCCGAATCCGCATCGGCGGTTCGGCGGAGATGAATCAGAGACGAACAACAAGTGCTACGGTCAGCGCGCCGCGAGTCGTCGGAGAAATACGTCCAGCCGGGGATGGCTCTGGATGCTTCGCCGCTACATAGTATAGAGCGTTTGGCGGGCCAGAAAGTTCCGCCGCGCAGTACTTCTTGTGACCGTGCATCAGCGAATTTGCCGCGTGTGATGATGCTGAGAGCGCGATGAGAAAACGCCGATCGTCAGCGGGCGCCCAGAGCGAGTGATGCTATAATCAGCGCCAGAATGGCCGGTATGACGCAGCGTCGTGAAGAGTCGTGAGGCGCGGGTGTGAATCAGCAAGAGCCGCGAAAAGACGGATCGAGCGCCGAGCGCAAGCCGCGCCTGCTCGTCGTGGATGACGAGCAGGCGATCATTGACTTTATCAAGCTCGGCATGCGCTACGAGGGTTTCCAGGTCGATCAGGCGGGCGATGGCTATATTGCCATTGACATGGCGCAGCGCCTCCAGCCCGACGCCATCATCCTCGATGTCATGCTGCCGACGATGGATGGATTGGAGGCCTGCCGGCGCCTGCGCGAGAACGAAGCCACCGCCAACATTCCCATCCTGATGCTGACCGCCAAGGACGAGGTGCGCGACCGCGTCACCGGGCTGGAAGCTGGCGCCGACGACTATCTGACCAAGCCCTTCAGCTTCGAGGAGCTGCTGGCGCGCGTGCGGGCGCTGCTGCGCCGCCAGCAGCGCATCGTGGCGGCGGGCGGGCCGGGCGGACGCACGCTGCATGTCGCCGATGTCTCGCTGGATGAGGCGGCGCGCGAGGTGACGCGCGGCGGGCGCATTATCGAGTTCACCGCGACGGAATACAACCTGCTGCACCTCTTCATGGCGCATCCCCGTCAGGTGCTCGACCGCCAGACCATCCTCAACCGCGTCTGGGGCTACGACTTCATGGGCGAGACCAACATCATCGAGGTCTACGTGCGCTACCTGCGCGAGAAGCTGGAGGATGATCCCAGCGCGCCGAAGTTGATCCAGACCGTGCGCGGCGTCGGCTACGTGATGAAGGGCTAAAGGGCCAGGCGAGAGGTGTAGATGGCTATCGAGCCGCCGGGGACACCGCGACAGCGCGAGCGCCTATCGGCAGAGACGGACGCCGCCGACGCGATGCGCGCGGGCGAGCCGACCACCTTGCTGCCCGCTGCGCAACCCGCGCCGCGCTCAGGCCCACGCCTGCCCTGGCCGCGCACGCTGCGCTGGCGGCTGACGCTCAGCTATGCGCTCGTGCTGGGGCTGATGCTGGTCGCGCTGGGGGTCGCGCTCAACCTGTTCATCGGACGGGCGCTCTACGCCACCGAATTCGGCTTCTTCCAGACTGAGGCGGTCGCCGCCGTCAGCGGCTC
>JAICVT010000442.1 GCA_025935235.1 Ktedonobacterales bacterium
CTGGAGCGGCTGACGCGCGGCCAGGCCGAGGAGGCGATTCGCGCGCTGGGCGGCAAGATTGCCAGCGCCGTCAGCAAATCGCTCGATCACCTGATCGTCGGCGCGGCGCCGGGCAGCAAACTGGCCAAGGCCGAGAAGCTGGGCGTGCCGATCCAGGATGAAGGCTGGCTGGTCGAGCAGTTGACGGCCAACAACGCCATGCCCGACGAGCGCCGCCGCACGCATTAAGCGAGCTGGGCTGGCCGCCTAGCTCAACAACGTGAAGCTCTGCGCGATCGTTTGCAGTGCGGGGCCATCGCCCACCAGCGCGTCCGTGCTGACCTCGTACAGATAGGCGCCTCGGACGACGTAGAAGTCGCTGTGGGTCAGCGTCGCGCCTGCGTTCGTCTCGACGGTGGGCTTGTCGGCGAACCCCGGCTGCCCGCCAAAGGTGACCTTGCTGAGCGCGCTATTCTTGCTCAGCGCAGCTGCCGTCTGGGCCACCCCGGCATTGCTCATGTCCAGCACGTCAATCGTCAGCGAGGAGATCTGTGAGCCGGGCGGCTGGTGCGTGCCCGTGCGCGTGATGATGACGATCAGCGGCGAGGGGGCGTTCGGCTGGGCCGAGGCGTTCGCCTCCCAGCCAGCGGGATAGCTGACGCGGAAGTGGTATGCCGGGCTGGTGTAGATGCCACCCGCGAGGCTGGAGGCGCCGCCACACGCGCCGAGCGCGAAGGCGCCGAACGTTGCGAGGGTGAGCAGCGGTAACAGCGCCAACTTCCGCCTGATCGTCGCTCTCCAGCCCACGCTGCGCTATCCCTTTCCGTCCCGGATCCACTCTGGCGCGCGTCTGATCGGCGCGGCGGGGCAAGTATACTGCCCGCGCGCATGGCCGTCAACGCGGCAGGCCGACCCTCCCATGCCGCGTGTTCGCTAGCGGGTGAAGAGTCGGCGCCGGAAGACCATTGTCAGCGCCAGCCAGATCGGGTAGACCACATAGAGCGTCAGCGGCGCCCAGAAGGTCAGCGGATCGGTGACGCTCTTCAGACCAGATGAGAGATCCCCGACGATGAAATAGACGATGGCGTACCAGAGCATCCCAGCGGTGAAGAGTCCCAGCGGCGCGACCCAGCGACTGCGCCGCAGCAACCCGATGCCGCAGAGCAGATAGCATGGCGCCAGCATGAAGGCGTCCTCGACCGCGCCGGTGAAGAGGCCAGAGTCGAAGCGGATGTAGCTATTGTCGCCGTTCAGCACGTAGGCATACCACACCTGTCCGAAGAAGTTGGCATGCGGGCCGATGCCGAAGGTGTGGGGATTGATGGCGAACAGCACATAGTAGAGCTGCTCAGGGCCGGTGATGAGCGCCAGGACCAACGAGAGCGCTGCCAGCGCGATGATCGAGGCGGGCGGCCGCAACGACGCCGCTCGCGTTGATTCCGGCGCGGCGACCGCGCTCACGCCGTTCTTTGCCTCCACCTGGGCCTCCTCCTCCATAGCGACATCCGTAGCGGCAGGCGCTCAAACGCGCCGACTGGAGGCAGGCTAGCAGCCTGACGGCGCGCTGTCAAGCATAGATCAGGACGGCGCCGTAGCTCCCCTCTCCCGCTTCAGCGGGGGAGGGGCTGGGGGTGGGGGCGCGCCCTACCGCCGCGAGTCGCGGTCGGGGGTTTCTGGCTCGGCGAAGAGTTGCGCCAGCACGCGCATCGTCACCTCGGGGGGAATCTCGTCATATTCGGCGAGCGAGCGGATGCGCCGCACCAGATGGTGAAACATCTTATCCACCAGCCGCGAGCCGAAGCGTTCGATGATGGCGCGGTCGCGCTCAGAGAGATGGTCGAGCTGGCTCAGCGCCTGCGCCAGTTCCAGCTCTTCCGAGTGATCAACGTGGCGGCGCAGCGCGGCGATGCCCGGCACGGCCAGTCGCATTGTCAGCGTGCGGGTATAGTCGCGCATGCCCTCGGCGATGATCTGGCGGGCGCGCTCGATGTCGCGCGCGTGTCCCTGGAGCGAGGCGACCACGGCGGGATCGGATTGAGCGTCGAAGTCGGCCATCTCACGCAGGGTATCGAGCGTGAGCAGTGTCACGCCGGGCAGCGCCGCCACCTCTGGCGCGACATCACTTGGAACCGCCAGATCAACCACCATCAGCGGCGCCTGTTGTCCCGCATGTCCCGCATGTCCCGCATGTCCCGCGTGTCCTGCGCGTGCCGTGGCGATAGCCCCGGCGCCGAGCACGATCTGTGGCGCGGCGGTGGCGCTGACGATCACATGAGCCTCAGCGATGGCGCTCGCCAGCGCGGACGCGTCGTCCAGCGCGATCGCCTGTCCGCCAAGTTGGCTCGCCAGCGTTTGCGCCGACACCAGCGAGCGATTGGCGATCAGCAGCCGCCCAATCCCTTCGGCGCGCAGCAATGCGCCGCTGAGCTGGTTGGTGCGGCCAGCGCCGATCAGCAGGGCGGTCTTGCCGCGCAGGTCGCCGAGCGCCTCGCGCGCCACCCGCACCGCCAGCCCGGCCACCGAGACATCGGCGCGATTGATGTCGGTCTCGGTGCGCACGCGCTTGCCGATCTTGAGCGCGCTGGTGAAGACCGCTCGCAGTTCCTCGCCGACCACCTGCTCGCGCTCCGCCGCTGCCAGCGCCACGCGCGTCTGCCCCAGGATTTGTGGCTCGCCGACCACCATCGAGCGCAGGCCAGCGGCGACCTCATGCAGATGGCTGGCCGCCGCCGCGCCTTCTAGCGTGTAGAGCAGATCAGCGAGCGCGGGTTGGGATGCCACGACGATAGCCCCGTGTGGCTCGGCGCGCGCGAGGGATGCGTCACTCGCGCTGCGCGCGTAGGTCGCCGCTAGCAGACGCCGCGCGCTCTGGAGCGCCTCAGCGGGATCGTCGCTCGCCAGATACATCTCGGTGCGGTTGCAGGTCGAGAGGATGACCGCCTCGTTGACGGCTGGTTGATTGCCGAGTGTGCGGAGCGCCAGCGCCAGCGCGTCGCCAGCGTAGGTCAGCCGCCCACGCGCCTCGACGCTCGCCCGGCGATGATCCAGACCCACCATTGTTATCATCGGGTCGCCCACCGCCTTGGTTGCTTGCAGGTCGCTCACCAGGGCGTCACAGCGCAAGGCGGCGCCAGTCGGGTGAGTGTAGAATGACAGGAGAAATGTGCGATTGTGCGCTCTCCATACTATAGCATGGTGTGAGAAGACGCATCAGGCGCTTACCTGATATTCGCCGCGCGCTCCCTGACACAGCATGTCAGCCCCGGCGCGGCTGAGGAGGACGAGCAGACGATGGATGCGCCGCACGCTGGTCGCAGCCAGCCATCCCAGCCGCCCAGACGAGCGC
>JAICVT010000036.1 GCA_025935235.1 Ktedonobacterales bacterium
ATCTCGCTCCTATGGTGTAGCCCACAGCCGCATCTCACCGCAAGCGATTCCGGCTCCCCTCTCCTCGCGGGAGAGGGGATGGGGGTGAGGTTCCGCGACGTGGTAGGCTGCGAGCATCCGACAGATACGAGCGCCAATGGAGAGGACAGAGCGCATGGAGACTCAGCCAGTCATCGCCGTGGTGGGCAGCGTCAATATGGATGTGGTGAGCCTGGTCGCCGCCTTCCCGCGCCCTGGCGAGACGGTCCATGCCAGCGCGACGTCGTTCCACGGCGGCGGCAAAGGCGCAAACCAGGCGGTCGCCGCCGCTTCCGCTGGCGCCCGGGTGGATTTCATCGGCGCAGTGGGCGATGACGCCTTCGCCGAGCCACTGGCCGCCGGGCTGGCCGCGCGCGGCGTCGGGATCGAGGCGCTGGCGCGTAAGCGGACCACCTCCGGCCAGGCGTTCATCACCGTGGACGCCAGCGGGCAGAACACTATCGTGCTCTCGGCGGGCGCGAACGGCCAGATCACCGCGGGCGAGGTGGCGGCGGCGGAGGAGCGCATCGCGCGGGCCAGCGCCGTGCTGACACAGAACGAGATTCCCTGGGAGGCGACCTACGCCGCGTTCAGCTTGGGGCGCCGCGTGGGCGCGCGGGTGATCGCCAACCCCGCGCCTGCCTTCGAGCCGCCCGCCGAGGCCTATCCACTGATGGATACGCTGATCCTCAACGAGGTCGAGGCGGCCACGCTGACGCGCCGCGCCGTGGCCACGCTGGCCGACGCTGAACAGGCCGCGCGGACGCTGCTGGCGCGCGGCGCACGCGCGGTGATCGTGACACTTGGCCCGCTCGGCTCGCTCTATCTCGACGCCGCTGGGAGCCGCATCGAGATGCCGACCTTCCCCATCGAGGTCGTGGACACCACAGCGGCGGGCGATACCTTCATCGGCATGTACACAGTGGCGGCGACGCGGATGGCGACGGCAGAGGCGCTGCGTTTCGCCACGGCGGCCTCAGCGCTCTGCGTTTCGCGGCGCGGCGCGCAGGAGAGCATTCCCACGCGCGCCGAGGTCGAGGCCTTCCTGCGGCAGCGCGCAGGCGAGACTCAGGCGGCGGACTCCTGATGCGCGGCGACGCCGATCATAATCAGTGCGATGCCGGCGATCTCAGCGGGCGCTGGAATCTGGAGCAGCACGACCGCGCCGATGATCGTGGCGACGGCTGGCAGCAGCGAGAGCAGCAGGGCGAAGGTGGCGCGCGGCAACTGCGCCATGGCGAGTTGATCGGTGACGTACGGGATGACTGACGAGCAAACGCCGACCCCGACGCCCGCCAGCACGAGCTGCGCGCTGGTGAAGGCGGGCAGCGCCTCGCCCAGCCCCAGCGGCGTGATCGCGCAGAGCGCGAAGAGCATCGCCGCTCCCAGCCGGTCGATGCCCGCGCTGCCGCCATCCTGCGCGATGCGGTGGCCGAGGACGACATAGAGCATGAAGAGGGCGGCATTGGCGAAGGCGAAGACGAAGCCCAGCGGCTCCCCGCCCAAGCGCACATCCGCCAGCAGCGCGCCTCCGCCTATGGCCAGCGCCAGCGCCAGCGCATTGCGCCGCGTGCGCGCGCCGAGCGCGGCAAGCGCGATCTCCCCGAGGAACTCGATGGCGCCCACCGTACCCAGCGGCAGGCGGGCAATCGCCAGGTAGAAGCAGGCGTTCATCAGCCCTAGCGTCACGCCCAGCGCCATCAGCAGGCGTCGTCGCCGCCAGCTCCCCCCCAGGAAGGCGCGCCAGGGCCGCCGCCATGCCGCGAAGATCAGCGCAGCGCTGGCGATGCGCAGCCACGCGACGCCTAGCACGCCGACATGCGCGAACAGCAGCACAGCGAACGCTGGCCCCAGGTAATGAAAGATGGCGCTGACGACGAAGTAGACATACGGCGAGACATGGATGTGTTCGGCGCTCTTGACCTGCTGCATGGCGCTCTCCCAACGCGGCCCGACAGAGATGGCGCGCTCTTCTATGGTAGAATGTGAACGAGCCAAATGACAGATGAAAGTGAAGGGAGAGCGCGAGAGATGCCTGAGAATGGAAGGAAAATACGTCTCTTCACCTATGCCCATACGAAGGCGCTCGATGAGGTCAATGTCCGCATCCTGGATGAGCTGCGGCGCGATCCACGCGTCCCGATGGCGGAGCTTGGTCGGCGCATCGGCATGTCATCGCCCGCCGTCACCGAGCGGGTGCGGCGCATGGAGGAGAGCGGGGTGATCGGCGGCTACGCTGTCAACATCAACCCAGTTCCGCTGGGGCTGGCCATCGGGGCCTACATCCGCATCCGCCCGCACGCGGGCCGCCTGGCGCAGATCGCCGAGCTGGCGCGCAGCATCCCCGAAGTCGTTGAGTGCCACCGCATCACCGGGGAGGATTGCTTTCTGGTGAAGGTATACATCCCGGCGATGGATCAGCTCGACCGCATCCTCGATGAGTTTCTGGTCTATGGTTCCACGACGACCTCGATCATCCAGTCATCGCCCGTGCCGTTGCGCCCACCGCCGCTGCCCACAGGCGATGAGGAGGCGTGAGGCATTCCACACAGAGCGGCCCGACGACGGATGAGCTGTCGTCGGGCCGTTGAGGCAAATTCGTGATGATGAGAACAGATGGGCTGGGGTGAACCGCTACTCCAAGTAGTCCTTCAGGCGGCGACTGCGGCTGGGGTGGCGCAGCTTGCGCAGCGCCTTGGCTTCGATCTGCCGGATGCGCTCGCGGGTGACCCGGAACTCTTTGCCGACCTCTTCCAGTGTGCGGCTGCGGCCATCATCCAGGCCAAAACGCAGGCGCAGCACCTCTTGTTCGCGCTGGGTCAGGCTGCAGAGCGCATCCTTCACCTGCTCCTTGAGCAGTTGGTGGCTGGCGGCCTCGGCGGGGGCCAGCGCGGCGTGGTCTTCGAGGAAGTCGCCGAGGTGGCTGTCGTCCTCCTCGCCTATCGGTGTTTCCAGGCTGACTGGCTCCTGGCTCACCTTGATGATCTCGCGCACTTTGTCTGGCGTGATCTGCATCTCGGCGGCGATCTCTTCGGCGGTCGGCTCGCGGCCCAGCTCTTGTAGCAGGCGGCGGCTCGTGCGGATCAGCCGGTTGATCGTCTCGACCATGTGGACGGGGATGCGAATGGTGCGCGCCTGATCGGCGATGGCGCGGGTGATGGCCTGGCGAATCCACCAGGTGGCGTAGGTGGAGAACTTGAAACCCTTGGTATAGTCGAATTTCTCGACCGCGCGAATCAGCCCGATGTTGCCTTCCTGAATCAGATCGAGCAGGCTCATGCCGCGCCCGATGTACTTCTTGGCGACGCTTACCACCAGGCGCAGGTTAGCCTCGGTGAGCTGGCGTTGGGCTTCTTCGGCGTCAAAGAGCAGGCGCAGACTCTGCTGCTGGCGCGGCTTCTCGCGCTCCAGCTTGCCACGCTCCATGCGCTTGGCCAGCGCGATCTCCTGCTCAGCGGAGAGCAGCGGCACGCGGCCAATCTCGCGCAGATACATCCGGACAGGGTCATCCAGACTGCTATCCAACTCGGCGGTCAACGCGGTGATGCTCTCGCGCAGATCGTCCCACTTGTGCGCGCCAGTGGACTCTAGCTCATCTTCCGGCCCTGGACTCATCCAGGCATCTTTGGTCGGGTCCAAAGGATCAACGGCCATAGGCCCTTCCTGTAGCAGATACACGTCGTCGAGGGTTGCATCGTCCGGATCGGCCAGCTCGTCGTCGCTCTCATCGCCGTCGTCGTCGAGCGACTGGTCGAAGGACTGGTCGAACGAACGACGATGCGCAGGCGCGCTGGCTGGCCGCGCGGAGGTGGAAAAGCCGAACGCCAGTTCCCCGACTCGCTTACCTCTCTCACCCGACGCCTGTGATGACTCCACGGCGCCTACTGTATGTAACGCGCCGAATCCAAATAATGAACTCTCTTCGCTCGCTTCTGCCGAATCCCGTTGGCGCGCATGCGTGTTCGAGGCGCTCGCGGCGGGCGCGGCGGGCGTCGTCCAGGTGGTCCACTCCGCCGACCAGGCCAGCGGGCTGCTCTGCGTGTCGCCCTGGGCGCCGCGCGATGGCGCGAGATCCTGCTCGCCCATCATCAACCACGCCTCACTCTCAGGCTCCATCGGATCAGACACGAGCGCCCGTCGCGTGTCCTGTTTCCGTCTCACCATGTCGCCGCCATCCTCCTGCGAATGTCGAGCCTGGGCGCGTCCGCCCCAGTGACCCCGCGTGTACCGAAAGATTCCCGAACGATCCTCGACCGATCCCTGAATAACGCCGCTGAATTCCGCTGACTGTTGAGAAGCAGCGTGCGAAGGCGAAAACGCCCCCGCCGCCACATTGGCCTAGACTGTGTGGCGTCTGGGCGCGTGCTTGTTGGGCTTGCCAACCGTTCCAGCGCTGGCGGTGTCAATCGCTCGCCGTTGCACGAGCAAATGTTGTTTGCGCGCCAGCAACGCGCCGAGCGACTCGCTATCGTGGGCCTGCTCGGCCTCGCGCTGGAGCGCGTCAAGCTCGGCCATCTCGCCTTTCAGGCGCAGACTCTTGAGCCGATAGGCCGCATCGCGCGCGTCTTTGACGAGATGGTTCACGTCGCGGTCACGCTGGGCGATCATCGCGCAGGCCTGCTCCGCCGCGGAGCGCAGCAAAGGGTGCAGCGTGGTGATGAAGTCGTCCGCGGCCAGGGATGGGCCGCTGCGAAGCGCGTCTGCGAGGGCGTCGTAGAGTGCGCGCAATTCTGGCGTCAGAAAGTCGCGTCCGTCGAGAATGGCGGACACTTCAACCCAGGTCGCGGGGAACTCCAGCGCCAGCCCCAGGCAGTAGGCCTCGAGTGTCTGCTCGGCAAGCAGAGCGTGTTCGCTGAATCCCCCTGATGCGCTGGACGAACTATACCCCCGCGTCGGCAAGCTAGAGGCGGTTTGGCGGTACTTAACTCCTAGCGCATCGCCGCCAGGATCGCTGGTCGGAGCCTCCTCGGCGCCATCGGCCCCCGCTGCGTCAACCGCGCCAACCGCTCCGCTCACCTCCTCGGCGGCGGATTGCTCCGCCTGACGTTGGCGGGTCGCGCGCGTTTCGCGGTCGAGCTGGGCGCGCGCGACGGGCAGCTCGCGCCGCAGCGTGACATCATCCAGCCGGAGCTTGCGCGCCAGCCGCGCGACGTATTCCTCCGCCTGCACGCGGTCGCGCACCTCGGCGATCACTGGCATCAGCCGCCGCCGCGCCTCCAGCTTGCCAGCGGGCGTGTCGAGCGCCAGATCAGCCGTCTCGGCCTCGATCAGAAAGTCTATCAGCGGCTGGGCTTGCTCGATGGCGAGCCGCCAGCCCTCTGGGTCGCGGCGCACGAACTCGTCGGGGTCTTCGTGCGCGGGCAGACGCGCCACGGTGATCTCGGCGTCCACCTGCTCCTCGAAACGCACCAGCCCCTTCGGCTCACCCTTGCGGTTGGTTGGCGGGCCGGGCGCGGCCAGCGGCACGGGCGCCACCACGCGATCGAAGGCGCGCTGGGCCACGCCGATGCCGCGCACCATCGCCGACTCGCCCGCCGCATCGGGATCGAGCGCCAGGGTGACGCGGCGCGTTAGCTTCTTGATGACGCGCACATGCTTCTCGGTCAGGGCGCTGCCAATGATGGCGACGATGTTGCGGAAGCCGTGCTGGTAGACCACGATGGCGTCCATGTAGCCCTCGACGATCACCACGCGGTTGGCGCGGGTGATGGCGGAGCGCGCCAGATCGAGGCCGAAGAGCGTCGCGCTCTTGTCGAAGAGCATGGTCTGCGGCGAGTTGAGGTATTTCGCCGGGCCGCCGCCCAGGTCGCGGCCACCAAAGGCGACCGTCTGCCCGGCCTGGTTGCGAATTGGGAAGATCAGCCGGTTGCGGAAATAGTCGAACAGGCCGCCGCCCTGGCCGCCCTGCTCGCGCTCGCGCGAGAAGCCGTACTCGATCAGCTCTTTGTTGGTGTAGCCCTGGCTGAGCAGATAGGCCGAGAGCTGGTCGCCATCGGGCGCGTAGCCCAGCCGCCAGGTGGCGATTGACTCGTTGCTGACTCCGCGCGAATCCAGATAGGCGCGGCAATATTGCGCGGCGGGCGCCTGGAGCAGCTGGGCGTGGAACCAGATGGCGGCGGCTTCGTTGAGCGCGCGCAGGCGTTTACGCGCCGATCCCTCCGCCGCCTCCGCCGCGCTGGCCTCGTCGTAGCGCCCGCGATCCAGCGCGACGCCCGCCTTCTCGGCCAGCAGCGAGAGCGCGGCGATGAAGTCCAGCCCCTGCGTCTTCTCAACGAAGGTAATCAGGTCGCCGTGCTCGTTGCAGCCGAAGCAGCGCCAGTGGCCATCGGGGTAGACGTAGAACGACGGCGTGCGCTCGCCATGAAACGGGCACAGCCCACGAAACGCCCGACCCGACTGTTTCAGCGGGACAACGGCGCCGATCTCTTCGACGATATCGAGCTTTTGCTTGACGCGCTCGATGACGCTGGTCGCCTCTGTCGCCATGATGGTGTGGGCGCCAACCTCCTGCGCTGCGTGGATAGCGCCGCGCCGCTGGCCAGTGGGGCCAGCGAGCGAGCGCACGGCGAGGGTCTACTGCTCAGATGGATTTCATCAAGCCACAGGGAGTCGGCTCCGCGCAAGCGCCGATTAGCTCGCAGAGGCGTCGTGAGCGCCGAAGCGGCGCACGATGCCTGCCGCCAGCGCGATGGCGCCCAGCCCCATCGCCAGCCCAGCGCTCATCCAGATGGCACGCTCGGCCCAGGCGAGTGGCGGCTGCGCGGCGCGGCGCGCGGCCAGGCCACGCACGCGCGTGACAATGCGCCCGCGCGCGGTCACGTAGGCGCCTGCCGTAGCCGCTACGCCGTTCGAACGCTGCGCAGCCGCCGCTTCTTCCGTCTGAGCGTAGATCTCATCGGCGAGGTGCGCGCAGGTGGCGCGGGCGATGAAGCTGGCGGATTGCGACGGCAGATCGCCGACTTCGGGCAGCTCGGCGCCATTGAAGGTGAAGCGATAGGCGACCACCGTGTGGCTATCCTGCTCGACCAGATCGAGCGAGCCAGAGCCGGTGATGGGGCCAGCCGGGCCGTGGCCGCGCAGCTCGAGCCGCGCATAGGCTGGTCGGCGAGGCGAAACGAGCGTCAGCGCGATGGTGTAGGGCTGGCGGTGTTGGCCCAGCCGCAGCCGCGCTTCGTAGGCGGTCTCCTCCTGGCTGGTGGTCGGGCCAAGCTGGATGAAGCGCTCGCAGCCGGGAATGGCGCGGGCGAGCGCATCGGGATTGATGAGTGCGGCAAAGACCTGCCCAATCGCGCCCGGAAACGTGTATGTGCCTTCGACGCGCATACCATGCTCCTGTATGTAATGGCTCTGAAGGTGAGACAGTGTTGTTCGGCCGTGAGTGCGCCGTCGTTGGCGTCGCGACACGCACACGCGCATGGTGTGGGCGCCGCGCTACGGGTGTTCGGCCTCGCTGGCTGAATGGTTGGCGAACGGCTCGCAGGCGCCACCACGCCAGTATAGCGCGTCGGCGCGGAAGCCGCACAGGCTATTGACACACGTTGCGTCTTACTCAGCGATTGGAGCCACCCAAAGGTCACATCGCGCATCGGCCACGCGGATAGCCCGAACAGCTAGCGCGAATGGGTCATGCCGCGAATCAACAGTATCAAAACCGGGCGCGTGACGTTAACGTCATGCAGAAACGTGGAGTGTGCCGCCGGAGTTGAACGATCAGTGTATCGTCTCGGCTCCTGGCGCAGACAGTTGAGGCAGGCGCAGCCACCTCATGAGAGGAGACTCATCATGCGCGCGCTTGTAAAGCGAATCGGGCGTGGTCAGGGTCTGGTCGAGTATGCGCTGATCATCGCGCTGGTGGCGATTGTGGTCATCGCGGCGCTCGTACTGCTTGGCCCAGCCATCTCCAGCGTCTTCGTGAACATCAACAGCGCACTGTAGCGTCGCCATCAGGGGACACAAGCCCCGCTGAGGCGCCAGAGACAGAACACGAGACGCGCCAGAGAACATCCGCTCTCTGGCGCGTCTCGCTCTGTGTCGAGCGCGATCAGCGGCCGGTGGTGAGCCGTCGATTCAGCAGCACCGACGAGATGACCAGCACGACGATGTTGACGGCCCCCACGCAGAAGAGTCCGAATCCGGCCGTGAAGATGCTGAAGAAGAACCCGACGACATCCCAGATGATGCCACCGATCAGCAGGAACAGTCCGGTCGTGGTGATGCCGCTCATCAGCCAGCCGATGCCGAACAGGCCAAAGAATCCGGCGATGGCTTCGACGACGACGGCGGCGATACCCACGGGACGCGGGGCAGCCAGCGGCGCGACCGGCGCATAGCCCGGCGTCGCGCCATAGGCCAGCGGCGGCGCATAGGCGGGCGCACTGGCGGGCGGCGGCGCATAGGCGGGTGCGGCGGACGGCGCTTCCATCGCTGGCGCGGCTTCTGGCGCGGTCTCTGGCGCAGCTTGCGCCTCTGGCATCGGGATGGAGGTCGGAGTAGGCGGTGGCTCGGTCACGGGCGTCGGCAGTGGATCAACGATGCCAGGCGTGGGCATCGGAGCAGGCGCGGGTTGCGGCTCCGGCATCGGCTCCGGCGTGGTATCAGGCTCCGGCGGGGGTGTTGGCTCTGGCATCGGCTCTGGTATCGGATCAGGCCTCGGCTCCGGCGAGGGCGATGGCTCCGGCACGCTGGCCTCGAACGCGCTCGCGTCCACGCTCGTTACATCGTTCGCCACGTCGCTCGACGCTGGTTCAGCGGACGCCGCGGCGCTAGCGGGTTCTTCGGGGTCTGGCGCCAATGCCACCAGGGCGGGCGCAGTCTCGCTGAGCGCATCGGCGGTGGGCGCCCCCTCTACGGACACATCCTCAGCGGGCTCCGCGTTTGCGGGCATCGCGTTTACGGGCTCCGCGTTTACGGGCTCCGCTTCGACGACCGCTTCTTCTGCCCAGGCCGCCACAGACGCCGCGTCATCCGCAGGCTCGGTGGCGCTCGCCTCTTCGTCGGTTGTCGCGCTGGCCGTGGGATCGCTCACCGCGTCGGTCGCATCGGTGGAGCCAGTGGCATCGTCGGCCACGGCGGCCTCAGAGACGGCGACCGCCTCCATCGGGGCCGCAGAGCCGTAGCCATCGCCGTAGCTCGAAGCGTCTGGCGCAGCCTCCGCACTCTCAGACACCTCAGACACCTCAGACACCTCAGACACCTCGGCTGGCGCTTGCTCCGCGTCGGCGATGGCCTCGGCCGCGGCGGCGGGCGTCTCATCCGACGCCGCATCTGGTGTCGCATCTGGCGCGAAGCTCGCCGCCTGATAGGTCGGCGTCAGGTCGCTCATCGCGGCGCTCGCGTCGCCAGCGTCGGCTGAGGATGCTACGTTGTCGGCGGGCGCCGCGCCAGCGGGGGTCGCGTAGGCCTGCGCGACTGGCGTGTAGGCCGAGGTAGCGTCATAGGCCGGAGCGATAACCTGCTCTGGAGCCGGAGCCGCCGCATCGGTGACATCGGCAGCGGACGACGCGGTGACGATCAGCGGCTCCTCAGCGGGTGTGGCGTCGCTCGCGTCGAGCGCATTAGCGGGCGCGTCGGCTGGCGCGTCGCTCGCCGCATCAGCGGGCGCGGCCTGCTCAGGCGCCGCCTGCTCTACGGTCGGCGCTGGCTCGTCAAGGGGCGCCGCATCGGCGGGCGCGGCAGGCTCATCCGCCACGGCGGGCGGCGCATAGGCGGGCGCCGCCGCGTCGGGCATGCCAGCCATGCTGGCAGCGCCGAGATTGGCGTCGGAGGACTCCGTCGGCTCGGCGCTGGCGGTCTCGCCCGGCGCTGGCTCCCAGACGTCTCCAGCTGCGTCTCCAGCCTCAGCGCTCTCGGCGGCTTCGGCGGACTCAGGCGCTGGGTCGCCAGCGTCCGCGACCTCCGCGAGTGTCTCCTCCCCATCTGCTTCCCGTGGAGAAACGGGGGCATTCGGATCGAATGGGTTGTCCATAGTGTCTCCTGTTCTCGATAACCTGATCTCATCGGAGATCGGTGGGAGAGATGGCTGCGCGTTCATCGCCCGCACGAGGAACGCCACGATGACTTCGACCGCGAAGCGCCCGCCAGCGGCGCGCATGACCGCCAACGACGCCTACACAACCAGCCCTGTTGTGTGAGAATCGCCCGTATTCTATCACAGCTTGCCTGAGCGCCATAGCGCAATCCGCAAGGCTCGGCGCGCTCGCTTCCTTTGCTAGTTCTATCGCTCCCTCGCGTTGTCTGGCAGGCTGGCCAGCGCCGACCCCCAGCGTGCCTGGCGAGCCGCGCGCCAGGCGGCGTCGCTGCGCGTGATCTCGGCGCGCATCAGGCCATCTGGCGCGCACAGGTCGAGCGCGATGCGCCCTGGATGCACGGCTGGATGGCGGATGACGCGCGCGGCAAATGGCTCGCCTGGCTCGCGCGATGCGATGACATAGGAGTATTTCTCGTCCTCGAAGGGCGCCTCGCCGCCTTTGAGCCGCCGATGCAGCCGTGAGCGCGCCAGCCGCTGGGCGAAGTGGCACCAGTCGCCTGTTGGCATTGGGCAGGCGTCGGCGTGGGGGCATGGCGCGATGATCTGTGCGCCCGCGGCGATCAGCCAGACGCGCGCCTCGCGGATGGCGGCGAAGCCCGCTGGCGTGCCAGGCGCCACCAGCGCCAGCGCGCCGCCGCACGCCCGCCAGAGCCGCAGCGTGAGCGGGCGACGCGCAGCGAGTGGCAGTTCATTGAGCGCATAGGAGGCGATGCAGAGGTCGAAGGGCGCGCCAGACAGCGGCTCGCGCTCGGTGATCAGGTCCGCCTGCCGCCAGCTCACCACGCAACCAGCGGGCGCCTGGCGCATCAGGCGCTGGCCGAGGGCCAGCATGCGCTGATCGCGCTCCAGCAGGGTCGCGCGCGTCAGCGAGGGCCAGACCGCTCGCGCCGCCCACGCCGCCACGCCTGGGCCAGCGCCAGCGTCCAGCAGGGTCGTGGGACGCCAATCGGGGCGACGCAGGCGCGCGGCGTCGAGCGCGGCGACCAGCGCGGCGAAGGTAGCGGGCAGGCGCGTCAGGGCGTAGGCGGCGGCGTCCAACGGCGCGCCAACGGCGGCGGATGGCGAGGACTCGTCGGTCTGCTCCCCCCGATCCGCCTGGTTCGCCTGGCTCGATTGATCCACACGATAGGCGGCTGAGAGCCTGGACGCGGCCCGCGCCAGCGCCGCGATAGGATACTCCTCGGCCAGCTCGCTCAGCGCCACTCGTAGCGCGTCTGGGATCTCCACTGTGTCAGGCTATCCTCGCCGTTCCTGTTGCGCTTCCCAGCGATCGCGCGCGGCAAAAGCCTCGACCGGATCAGCCCAGACATGCGGCTCATAGAGCACGCGGACAGCGCTCACTGCGCCAGCGGGGTCGGGCGCGAGCCAGTGGCCGCCGTTGTGACCATCGAATTTGCACTCGATCCACATCCAGTAGCCGTTCTCGACCCGCTTCAGGTCGAAGTCAGCCATCTCGAAGTGACCGTCGCGACTGCGTAACTTCATGCCCCGATTGTCGTGCGACATGCGCCCACTCCCTCCGCACGCGCTCTGCGCTCGCTCTACTCCGTCGCGGGCTGCCGTGCGCCCCGCGCTGGCCCTGGCGCCAGTCTACCATCATGCCCACAGCCGCACAAGCGCGCGGGCGCGAGCGCAGCCCGCCTGATGTCGGGAGATGTCCGGCCCCCTCCCCAACCGCTCCCCCGCCTCGGCGGGAGAGGAGCTTTCATCCGCTCGCGGAGGCGCCATCGCTGAGCGACTGGATGCGCTCCGCGACGCGTGCGGCCTCGGCGTCACCCAGGCGCTCATAGAGCGCGTGCGCGAGCTGGAAGCGCTCGGCGGCGGCGCTCGCCGAACCGCTGGCGGCCTCGATCTCACCCAGCCAGACCAGCGCGCGGGCGGCGCGGCGCGCATCGCGGAGCTGCTGAGCCAGCGCCAGCGCCTGCTCCAGCTCCTCGCGGGCGAGGTCCGGCTGGTCGTGCTGGGCATCGAGCGCGCCCAGATTCGAGAGCGCGTCTATCTGTGCAGTGTGATCGCCCAACTCGCTCGCCAGCGCCAGCGCCTCAGCAAAGGATGCGCGCGCTAGCTCCAGCTCGCCCCGCCGCATCTGCGCCAGCGCCAGCCCGTGCAACTCCAGCGCCGTGGCCGCTGGATCGCTCAGCGCGCGGGCCAGCGCCAGCGCCTCGGCGTATTCCGCGTGGGCGGCGTCGAGCGCGCCCGCCTGCGCATCCATGATCGCCAGCCCATGCAGTTCATCGCGGATGGCGGTGTCATCGCGCATCTCGCGGGCCAGGGCCAGCGCCTCGACGAAGCCCGCCCGCGCCTGCTCGGCGTCGCCCAGCCGCGCGGCCAGCGCCGCCAGCGCATGCGCGCCATCGCGGATCGCCAGCCGGTCACCCAGCTCGCGGGCGATCTTCAGCGCCTCGGCGAAGCCTCCGCGCGCCTGTTCCAGCCGCCCGGCCTCGGTCTGCGCCACGGCCAGTTGATAGCGCGCCCAGAGCCGCTCGCTCGGCTGCCCCTCGGCGTCGGCTGCCTCCGCCGCCCAGGCCGCGATGCGCAGCGCCTCATCGCGCCGCCCGTGCGCGCGCCACGCCTCGCCGAGCGATTCCGCCAGATCGAGCGTCAGGCGCGGCTCGCCGTGGGCGTGGGCCCAGGTTAGCGCGCCCATCAGCCCCGCCGCCTCAGTCTCCAGTCCGGCGCGGCCCTCGTAGCCGCCGTGGTCGCGCGCGTAGGCCAGCCACCAGCCTGCCATCGCCTGCCCCAGCGCCCGCTGTGTCTCCGGCGCCTCTTCGCTCAGGCGCGGCGCCACACGCTGGCGTGTCTGTGGATGCAGGCGCAGTCGCCCAGCGGCCATCGCCTCCACCGCGCCGACGCCGATCAGCGCGTCGAGCGTCTGCGCTGCGGTCGCGCGCCAGGCTTCCGTCACATCCTCCACCGCGCCCCGCATGGCCGCCTGCGTGGCTGGATCAGCGCCCGCCAGCTCGCCCACCTGAGAGGCGTCAGCTTCGATGGATTGAAGAGATTGATTGGCGACGCGCGTCACGGCCAGCGCCACCGCGCGCGGGAAGGTTGCCCCCTCTACCAGCGTCAGGCCGAGCAGGGCGCGTCGCTGCGCGGGCGAGAGCGCCAGCCAGAGCCGGTCGAGGCGCGCGCGCAGAGCGGCGGTCGCGCCGCGCTCGCCATCGGCCTGCGCCTCCGCCAGCGCCGCATCCAGCGGGATGGCGTAGACGCCCGCCATCGCCGCTGTCAGGTCAATCAGCAGCGGCAGGCCACCCAGCGCCTCGCTTACCGATCCGATCAGCCCCGTCTCCTCGGCCAGCGGGCGCTGGGTCGCGCGCAGCCGCAGCCGCTCGGCGAAGAGCCGCTCGGCGTAGGGCGCGGCCAGCGGCGCCAGGGCAAAGGGCGCCAGCCGCGCATCGGCGATCGGCTGGCGGGTGGTCAGCAGCAGCGTGGCGTAGCCACCGGCAAGGGTGTCGAGCAGAGCAGCGATGTCGAGTGTCGGCTCGATGTTGTCCAGCGCTAGCAGCGTGGCGGGGCGGTCAGGCGAGCGCAGCCCGGCCAACAGCTCGGCCCCCCGGGTATCGGGATCGAGCGCGGCCAGCGCGCGCTCCTCGCGCAGCCCTCGCGCCACCCGCGTGATGACCTCGGCCAGCCCACCATCGCCGCTGAGCGCCTCGCACGAGATCCACGCCGCGCCGCCAGCGAACAGGCCACGCTCAGCCGCGCGCGAGGCAAGCTCGACAGCGAAGATGGTCTTGCCGACGCCGGGAACGCCCGCGCTGTGGACGCATAGTGACGCGCCCGCCGCCAGCGCCACCAGCGCGCGGGCAAGCTCGTCGTCGCGCCCGATGACGCGGGCCACACGCGGCGCACCCTCTGGGGCGGTGACACCGCTGGGCGCGCCCGGCGCCAGCGCCGCGATGATCTCGCCCGCGCGGGTCGCCCGGCTCAGCGGATCGAGTGCGGCGGAGGCGGCGGAGGCGGACGCGGCGAGCTGCGCATCCAGCGCCTCGAGCGAGTCGGCGGGGAGCGGACGCGAGGCGGAAGGCAGGCGGGCCAGCGCGCCGCGCAGCCAGCCCGTCACGCCAGGCGAGCGCGCTGGCTGGTCGGCGAGTTGCGCCTGCCCATCCAGCGCATCACGCTCATCTGATGAGGCGGTCAGCGGCGTATCGTCATCAGGGGAGAGCGGAGGCTGTGGCGCCTGGTCGTCATCCGCCATCCCGCCGGCCTCCCATGCGATTCCACGCCATCGTGCGCTGTTTCACGCCGCTCCATGCGATTTTTCGTGTGCCTCTATGGGCGTTCATGTATGGGCGTTCATGCGTCGTCTGGCTGGCTGGTTCCAACATGCGCCCGACGCCGCTCCCATCGGCCAGCATACCAGAGCGCCGGAACACCCGGCAAGCGCATTGGCGCCGACGGCTCACCCACCCAGCGCGCTCGCCAGCGCCGCGGCCAGAAAGACGGCGCCGAGGAAGATCAATATCAGGATGGCGAAGCGCTTGACGCGGGGAATCTCGGCCCAGGGGCGGACATCGCGCCAGTAGACCAGAAACGCCGCGCCCACGCACAAGAACGCGCCGCCGATGATCGGCGAGCCAGTGGTGATTGCCACGATCCCCGCCAGCGCGAAGAACGCGCCGATGATTGGATTGTACGTCTGCGCCGGGGGTCGTGACTGCTGGCTCATGGGATGGTGTTCTCCTGATGTTCAGTATCGCATCGCTACCGCGCTGGCGGCGCATCACAGCGAGCAAACTACATGATACACTGCTGGTGGTCGCTCGATGCGTCGGCTGCGATTCTGCTGTGTCCTCGCCCACAACGCTTGATGCGGCAATCATCGCCTGTGCGGTTTCGCGTGTATCTCTTTACGCAGGGGAGTGTACTCTGACCGGACAAGATTTCGAAGACGCCGAGCTCCTTGCGCGGATCGCGGAGGGCGATGTGGAGGCGCTGGCGACAATCTATGATCGCTACCAGCGGGCTGTATATAGCCTCTGCGCGCGCGTGACCCATGACCAAGGCGCGGCCGAGGAAGTGACACAGGAAGTCTTCGTGCGCCTGTGGAAGAGCGCGGCGAGCTTCGAGCCGGGCAAGGGCCGCGTCAGCGCATGGTTGCTACGCATCTCCCACAATCTGGCGCTGAACGAGGTGCGGCGGCGCTCCAGTCGTCCGGTGATCGCGTACGAGGCCGACTGGGAGGTGGAATCCGGCGGCATCGAAGACGCCGACCAGCAGGGCGACCCGGCGCTGGCCGCCTGGCTGGGCGAGCGCGCGGTCGCCATCCGCGCGGCCCTGAGCCAGCTCCCTGCACCGCAGCGCCAGGCGATTGAGATGGCGTTCTTCGATGGGCTGACCCAGGCGGAGATCGCGGCGGCGGTGGGCGACCCGCTGGGAACGATCAAGAGCCGCATCCGGATCGGCATGCAGCGGCTGCGCGATCTGTTGCTGGCGGCTGGGATTGATGAGGTGAGTTGAGAGCCATGCAAGACCCACATGTAACCGACCTCATCCCGGCCTATGCCCTCGGCGCGCTCGAACCTGACGAGGTGGACGCCGTCGAGCGCCACCTGGCGACCTGCGCGGCGTGCCGCGCCGAGCTACGCTTGCAGCGGCGCGTCGCCGAGGAGCTGCTGGTGGCGGCGCCCCAGCGCAGCGCCCCGCCACGAGTGCGCCAGCGGCTGCTGGAGCAGATCCAGGCGCTGAAGGCCGAGCAGACGACGCAGGCTGAGCAGGCTAGCGACGCCATGCAGGCGTCCGCGCCGCCTGTTCCCGCGCCGCGCCCATCCAGCCGCATCGCGCGGGCGTGGCAGGCAGCGTTTGGCCGCGCCGAGCAGCCGACAGGCGATGTGGAGACGGACCGCGCGCTGCGTGAGCTGCTGCTCGATCCAGAGAGCATCGTCATCGCGGTTGGCGGCACACCAGAGGCGACGGGCGCCTCGGCTCGCCTGATCGCCAGCCCGCGTCACGACGCGGCGGTGCTGCTGGCCAACGGCCTGAAGGCGCCAGGGGCCGGGCGCGCCTATCAGGTCTGGTTCCTGCGCGACGGCCAGCCCGTCCCCAACGCGCTCTTCCAGACCGACCGGCGCGGGCGCGGCGCCAGCCTCGTGCGAATTGGCGGGCCGCTGCGCACGTTCGATACCGTGGCTGTGACGCCTGAGCCAGCCAGCGGCAGCCCCAGCCCCACCGGGCCGATCGTGCTGGCGGGCGCGCTGCGCTCGGCGTAAAGGCTCCTCCTCCAGCCCCTCCCCCGCTTTGCGGGAGAGGGGAGCCACGGAGGGCGCGTTGCTCTGCGACAACCTTCCGCTCCCTCACCCTCTGGGAGAGGGCTGAGGTGAGAGGTCGCGTCTCAGTCCACCGAGGCAGTGATCTGGTAGGCAGCTGAGGTGAACGTCGTTGGCGCGATTGGCGAGACGATCAGCGTCACATGCGTCACGTCGCCGCCAAAGTCGAGGAAGGTGGCGTTGGCGTGGCCGGTCGCCGCGTCCACCTGCACGCGCTGCACCGAGGGCGCCCGACCAGCGGAGTACACGACGGCCTGCGCCAGCCACTGCTGCGGCAGCGTGTTGCTCGTGTTGATCCAGCCATCCGCCGTCCAGCCGCTATCGTCCGGCAGGTCGCTGCTGTAGCCAATCGCCGGAATATTCACCGAGTCGAGCGCGAACCCCGCAAAGTGGACCGCATCGTCGGTGACGGTCTCGAAGCGCAGCAGCAGCTTGAGACCCGCATAGGCGCTCAGGTCCACGGTCTCCGGGATCCACGCTGGCTGGGCGCCACCGCCGCTGACGCCCGTGATGCCCTCGCCATCGTTCTCGCCATTGGGGTTGGCGGAGGTCGAAGTGGTGGCGCGCAACGACGCCCATGTCTTGCCACCATCCACGGATGCCTCGACATAGGTATAGTCGAAGCCTGGCTCCAGATTGTACCAGGCGTCGAAGGTCATCTGGATGGGGCCGGTCGGCGCGCTCGTCAGGTCAACGGCGCGTGTCAGCGTGGACTCCATGTTGTCGCCGCTGTTGCTCCACCACTCGGTCTGGTCGGTCCCATAGGGCGCGTTCGGGATGACGGTGGTATTGGGGTCGCCGTTGAGATCGAGGTTGAGTGTCAACGGGTGGTCGCTCAGGCCGGAGGGCGCTGTGAAATCGTAGTAGGCGGAGCCATACTGCGCCAGCGAGCCAGTCGTCAGGGCGTAGGGATAACGCTTGATCGCCGAGACATGCGCATGCTCGCCAGGGAAGGCGCGATAGCTATATGCGCCGCCCGCGACGGTCGGGTCGTTCAGCAGATTGGCCGCCAGGAACTTTGCGTAGACGTCGTTGAAGCGGTCTTTGGAGTGCAGCTTGACCAGCGCCTGGTCGAAGGCTTGCGGAACCTGCGCCCCACTCGACATCAGCGCGCGCAGGGCAGCGTCGCCGCCGTAATGCTCGAAGAAATAGTCCATGAAGGCGTATCCGGCGCCATAGCGCGGCGTATTGGCGCGCGGGTCGTCGGTCCAGCCGTTGACCAGCGGCGTCTGTGGCGCGTTGAAATATGCCTGCTCGATACCGTTGGTCGGCAAGTTGTTGAGTCGCTGCGCCAGCACCGACATACCTTCGTTGACCCACGACGGGTCCGCCGGGCGCGCCCACCAGTGGATCATGTGCTGGAACTCATGCGCCAGCGTCGCGTCATAGTAGTCGGTACCTGGCGTCGCGCCGCCGTTCAGGTTCAGATAGATCATCTGGCGGTCGTTGGAGTAAGGGTTGATCGCGGTCGGGTATTCATCCGCTGAAGAGAAGTAGCCGCCGACCGGTCCCAGATTCAGCGCGTTGAGCAGCGTGATGCGCGGCTGGTGATCGGGGCCCAGATTCCACTGATCGCCAAAGGCGGCGCGGTCGCGGTCGTAGGTCGCGGACTCGAAGCGATCCGCCGAGCGCTTGAGCGCCAGATAATCTACCGTCGCGCCATCCTGCACATAGACGTAGAGGTGCGGCGTCACGTAGTCGAGCCGCGCGGTGATCTGGTGATAGCCCGACTGGTTGGCGTTGATGACCCAGAACATCTGCTCGAAGCCGACCTGCTCATCAGGCGGCGCTTTGGACGCCTGACAGGCGATGTGGCCGGGCTGGTGGTTCACCAGCCGCTGTGTCAGCGTGTAGGGGTTGCGCACGGGGCGCGGCGTCTGGCTGACGAGCGCGTCGTTGTACGCGGCGACGGCGGCGGGAGCAATCGTATTGGGCGGAGTGATGTTCGGCCCCGCGCTGGTGGGCGCCGTCCACGCGGGGCAGCCCGGCCCAATGGGCTGTGGATGGGGCGAGGTCGCCCAGAACGAGCCGTCGCACCCCGCCAGCCCAACTGCCAACACCAGCAACACCAGGAGGAGCGGCGGTAGTCTGAATCGCCGTTGTCCCAGACCCATGAACCTGTCCCCTGCTCGCCGCCAATGGCCGAGCCTATCATGCCTGTAGCGAGGCTATACCGAATGACCAATGACGCCATTGTATCAGCATCTCACCAGTTGTAACGTATCGCATAGCGCGGTTGGGCAAGGCAGTCGGGCAGCCCCCACCCCCAACCCCTCCCCCGCGACGCGGGAGAGGGGAGTCACAGCGCGCGGCGCAATCAACTCACCACGCAAAGGAGTGCGCCCATGCCTCACACTGGCGCCAGTACACCGCTGCGCATCACCGTTGTGCGGCCCGGCGCGCTCGGCGATACGCTGCTGGCGCTGCCCGCGCTGGCGTCGCTGCGGCGGTGGGCGCCTGCTGCGCGGCTCACCCTCATCGCGCGCGGCGATTGCCTGCCGCTCGCGCTGACCAGCGGCCTGGCCGACGCCGCCTGGTCGTGGGATCTGCCCGATTGGGGCATCCTCTTCGCCGAGGGAAGCGATGTGGGGAGCGTCGAGCCAACGCCGCTGGCGCGGGCAGCGCTAGCCGAGGCCGATCTGGTCGTCGTCTGGCTGGCCGATCCCACGGGCCAGATCGCGCGCAGGCTGGCTGCTCTTGGCGCGCGACAGGCGCTCGTGGCGTCCCCGCAGCCACCACCCGATGACCAGCGGACGCATGTGGCGCTGTGGCTGGCGCGGACGCTGCGCCCGCTCGGCCTGCCCGATCGCTCGCTTGCGGAGTTGGTGGCGCTCACACCACGCCTCACCGCGCCGCCCACGGACACCGGGCTGGCAGGGCCGCGCACGCTGGCGCTGCATCCCGGCGCTGGCTCGGCGGGTAAACGCTGGCCCGCCGAGCGCTTCGCCGCCGTGGCGGCGCTGGCGCGAGCGGCGGGCTACGCGCCGCTGCTGCTGGCTGGCCCGGCCGATGATGTGGCGCTGGCCGAGACCCAGTCGGCGCTGCGCGAGCGCGGCGTGGCGGCGACTGTGGAGCGCGACCAGCCCCTCACGCGGCTCGCCGAGCTGCTGGGCCAGTGCGCGGGCTACCTGGGCAATGACTCCGGCGTCTCGCATCTGGCGGCGCTAGTTGGGGCGCCCACCGTCGCCGTCTTCGGCCCGACTGATCCGGCGCGCTGGTCGCCGCTCGGCCCGCGTGTCCGCGCGCTGCGCGCGCCCGATGCCCGGCTGGCCTCGATCGACGCCGACGAGGCCTGGCAGGCGCTGCGTGCGCTGATGCGGCGCTGAGAAGCACCCGCTTGCGATGGGCAAACAACCGCGTGGCAGATGAGATCTCTCCTCGCCCTCTGGGAGAGGGGCAGGGGTGAGGTTCCGCGTTTTCCAGAAGTACTACGAAACGGCGCTTGCTGTGGCGTCGTGGCGCCGCCGCTGATACACTAGTCCGTGGCGCCGCAATGTCAGGCGATGGCCAGCGGGCAACGCGCACAGGTAACACATCAAGGTGGCGCATCAGGGATGATCTGAGCGAGAGAGAGGAAGCGCAGGCGAGATGAGACGACCGAGCAGCCTCGACAGGTGGGTAGAGAACTTTCAGCATAACTGGGAGACCAACCCACAGTTCCGCGCCATGTGGAGCGGCGGTCTGGGGCTGGCCATCGTCGTGATGCTCTGCGCGTGCCTCGGCTTCGCCTTCACCTTTGCCAGCTACGCCGCAGCGGCGTTCAACGGTAGCGGTACGACGACCAACCAATCGTTCGTCAGCGCCAA
>JAICVT010000464.1 GCA_025935235.1 Ktedonobacterales bacterium
GGATGGCGTGATTGACTGGCTGGCGCTGGGCATCACGGCGCTCAACATGATGAAGTTCTTTCCGCAGGACATCGTCAACGAGCACTTCGACGAGGTCGTGGCGAAGGGCAAGCCCAGCGGCCCCATTGTTGACGCTGATCCCGTCCATTAGGCCCCTGGCCAATCAGGCTGCCATCGCGCTCCCAAAGCGCCCTGCCGCCGACATGATCTGGTATGATCTGGCGGCAGGGTACATGTATTGGCCCAGAAGGTCGCGGATAGTTCGCAGGAGGAGAGCGCGGCAGTGCGCGTGCATCCCATCGTCCAGGCGGCGCGGCGCCTCGCCCGCGCGCCGTGGCGCCCGCTGGGGCGTGGGATGCGATCTGGCACGCTGACGCTGGCGCTGCCAGTAACGCTGCTGAGCGCGCTCGCGCTGACCACGCTGGCCGGCTGCGGCTTTCATCCCGGCGGCGACCAGATCGCCTACCTGCTCGGCGATCAGCTGTGGGTCGCCAACCCTGACGGCTCCGATCCGCGCCAGCTCACGCCGCGCCAGACCGTCAGCCTCGCCTGGTCGCCCGATCATCACGAACTGGTCTTCCGCTACGGCCCCGGCGCGGGCGAGATTCCACCCGCTGGCGCCACCTGGGCGCCCGCCGAGGGCATCTCGGAGCTGGGCGTCACCAGCATCAGCGGCGGCTCCCCGCTCCAGATCACGCCGACCGCGAGCGGCGCGAACGCCCTGGCGCGCAGCGACGCCTGGTGGGATCCGCAGGGCAACCGGCTGCTCTACCGCGAATACACGCCCGGCGCGGGCGGCATCGCCGCCGTCTATTTCGAGTCGCAGAATGACCAGCCAGTCGGCATCGCGCGCAAACCAGTCATCGCAGCGGCGACCTTGCCGACCCTCTCGCCCGATGGCGCGCAGGTCGCCGTGATAGACCCCGACGGCGCGCTGCGCCTCGGACCCGCCAACCAGCCCGGCGCCATCATTGCGCAAGACGCGCTGATCCAGGCGCCGGGCGGCGTCCGGCCCGCGCGCATCCTGTGGCGCCCCGGCCACGACGCGCTGCTCTACCCCACCGCCGGGCCAGATGACGCCAGCGCAACCCTCACACTGCTGGACCTCGCCAGCCATGCCAGCCAGCGCGTCACGACTGTCACTGGCCTGCGCGATCTGGCCTTCTCGCCTGATGGCGCACTGCTGCTGCTGGCGACACCGACGGGCTACACCATCTGGCCAATCGGCGGGCAGGCGCCGCGCGCTGTGATCGCCGAGAGCGATCCGCTGGCGCAGGCCTACTGGTCGCCCGATGGCCGCTGGCTGCTGTTGGAAGACCGTAGCGGCGCACGACTGATCCGCACAAGCGACTGGCGCGTCGCGGGAACGCTCGCCTACGCCAGCCCGCTCGCCGGGCCAACCCTGAGCGATACGACTCTCTGGCGCCCCGCCGCCAGCAGCCCGTGGAGCGGCGATAGCGCGGCCTTCACCTTCGCCAGCGGTCCCGCGACGTGGCAGGGACGCTCGCTGCCCATGCCAGCCAGCGGCGCGACCGTCGGCCTCTACACGCAACAGGTCAGCGACAACGAGGCATCAGGCGCGCCAACGCTGATCGCCAGCGGCGCCATCTCCGCGCCCGGCTGGAGCTATCCCGACCCCTCCACCACGCTGCTGATGGCGACGGCGTAGCGGCAATGCGCCTACTCCTCTGGCAGCATGGGAATCTTCACGCCGCGCTCGCGAGCGACCTCGATCGCCTCGGGATAGCCCGCGTCGGCGTGGCGGATGACGCCCATCGCCGGATCGTTGGTCAGCACGCGCTTGAGCTTCTCCGCCGCCTCGTCCGTACCATCCGCCACGATCACCACGCCCGCGTGCAGCGAATAGCCGATGCCCACGCCGCCGCCGTGGTGATACGAGACCCACGACGCGCCGCCCGCCGTGCTGACCAGCGCGTTCAGGATCGGCCAGTCGGCGATGGCGTCGGAGCCGTCGCGCATGGCCTCCGTCTCGCGATAGGGCGAGGCGACCGAGCCGGAGTCGAGGTGGTCGCGGCCAATCACGATCGGCGCCTTGACCTCGCCGCGCCGCACCAGCTCATTGAAGGCCAGCCCAGCCTTGTCGCGCTCGCCATAGCCCAGCCAGCAAATGCGCGCGGGCAGCCCCTGGAAGTGGATGCGCTCCTGCGCCATTTTGATCCAGCGGGCCAGCGAGGTGTTTTCGGGGAAGAGCCGCAGCAGCTCTTCATCCGTGCGCAGGATGTCCTGCGGGTCGCCGGAAAGCGCCACCCAGCGGAACGGCCCCTTGCCCTCGCAGAACAGCGGGCGGATGAAGGCTGGCACGAAGCCGGGGAAGTGCAGCGCATCCTCCACGCCGACGCGCAGCGCCTGCCCGCGCAGGTTGTTGCCGTAGTCGAAGACGACCGCGCCCATCTCGTCGAAGTCGAGCATCGCGCGGACGTGCTCGGCCATCGAGGCCAGCGAGCGCCGCTCATACTCGGCTGGATCAGACTGGCGCAGCGCCGCCGCCTGCTCCAGCGTCATCCCGGCGGGGACGTAGCCGTTGAGCGCGTCGTGGGCGGCGGTCTGATCGGTCACCAGATCCATGTGCACGCCGCGCCGCACGATCTCTGGGAAGATCTCCGCCGCGTTGCCCAGCAGCCCGATGCTGCGCCCGACGCCCTGCGCCTTGTACTGCTCGGCGCGCTTGAGCGCCTCATCCAGATCAGTGACCATCTCATCGAGATAGCCGGTGTCGAGCCGCCGCTGGATGCGCTGCGGATCAACCTCCACGCAGAGCGCCACGCCCTCGTTCATCGTGATCGCCAGCGGCTGCGCGCCGCCCATGCCGCCCAGCCCGGCGGTCAGCGTCACCGTACCCTTCAGCGTGCCGCCGAAGCGCTGGCGGGCGGCCTCAGCGAACGTCTCATACGTCCCCTGCACGATGCCCTGCGAGCCGATGTAGATCCACGAGCCAGCCGTCATCTGGCCGTACATCGTCAGGCCCAGCGCCTCCAGCCGCCGGAACTCGTCCCA
>JAICVT010000186.1 GCA_025935235.1 Ktedonobacterales bacterium
CACGCTCGACGCGCTGCTGACGATGCTCACGGCCCACGAGGCGGCATTCCCGGCCTCACTAGGGCGCGCGCGCCTGCTCGACAACCACGACATGCACCGCTTCATGTGGCTAGCGCACGACGACACGAGGCGGCTCACGTTGGCGCTGGCGTTTCTGCTGGCAATCCCTGGAACGCCGATCATCTACTATGGCGCCGAAGTCGGCCTCTCGCAGCGCGACGGCCCGCACGGCAAAGACGCCTACGCCCGCGAGCCGATGCTGTGGGGCGCCGACCAGCAGGCCGATGTGCTGGCGCGTGCGCGCTGGCTGATCCACCGCCGCATCGAGCTGGAATCACTGCGCCGCGGCAGGCTGGAGCGTGTGCCACTGGCTAGCGAGGCAGATGAGCCAGCGCAGGTCGGGGCGCTGGCCCGCTGGACGGATGCTGAGGCGACCGTCGTCATCTTCAACAACGGCGAGCAACCAGCGCGGTTCGCCCTGGAGCGCGAGCGCCTGGCGTTCATGGGTGAGGAGGGATGGGCGGGGGTCCAGAGCGGCCAAGGCGCGTCCGCCTGGCTCCTCAGCCCCGACGACCTCAGCGCGCTGGAGACGCCGAGCTGGGCGGGAACATTGCCCCCACTCAGCGCCATGCTGATCGTCCTGCGCGCAGGGGCATGATGCTGCCTCGCGTCTCCTGGGCAATCTTCTTCGCTTGTAAAAGTCGGCGCGTTAAACAGTTGACAGGTGAACAATTGATCGGTATACTCGTTCGTCAAGAGCAGGCTGAGGAGCGGGCGCGACGCCTCGACGCCATAAGCGGAAGCTGCCGGAGACCAGCCGAACTCCCGCCTGGATAGTCCGCAATGCCGGACAGGATGCGCAAATGAAGACCACACCACCCACAGGTCAGCGACCTGAGCAGGAGCTGTACCTGCTGCTGACCGATCTGTTCTACCTGCTCGACGACACTGATCGCCAATTCTTTGGCGAGTACGGACTGAGTACCCGGCAGTTCTGGGCCTTGCATCACCTCAGTGTGACTGCGGGCCTCTCCATGATTGACCTCAGCCGGCTGTTGTTCACGGACAAGAGCAACGTCACCGCTATCGCGGACCGCCTGGAGAACGCGAAACTCATCAAACGCTCTCCCGCTCCGCAAGATCGGCGCATGACCCTGCTGACACTCACCCCGCAAGGGCGCGAGCGGCACGACGAGGTCTACGCCGCGCACCAGGAGCGTATTCGTTCGATCATCGGCGGCGACGAGACCACGCTTCGGCAGGTCATTCAGCATCTCCAGCGCATCCGTGTGCGATTCGAGCAGCATCTCCATGCCGATGCCGGACGCGCCAGCGTCGCCAAGTAAGTAGCGGACGGACGCTCCGCTGATACTCTCCACCAGGCTCCTGGCGCGGCTCAACTCTTCGGCTGCCCCGCGCCACGGCCCACCACATCACCGTTCCCGTCGCCCTCTGGGAGCGGAGCGGGGGTGAGCGCCTGGGCCTCGGCCACAGGGAACGCGAACGTGACGGTCGTGCCGCGCCCCGGCGCGCTGGAGATCATCACCTGGCCGCCCTGCGCCTCGACCAGACTCTTGACGATGGATAGCCCCAGCCCGGCGCCCGAAGGGCGATTCAGCCCGCGCTTGCGCGCCACATCGGCGCGGTAGAAGCGATCAAAGACGTGCACTAGCGCTTCTGGCGGCATGCCCGCGCCCGTATCCGACACCTCCAGCAGCAGCGCACGCGCCTCGCCAGCATTCGAGGGCCGCGCCATCACACGGATGACGCCATTGCCGGGCGTATACTTCAGCGCGTTCTCCAGCACGTTGAGCAGCGCCTGCTGCAAGTGGTCGGGGTCGGCGAGGATGCGCGGCAGGTCGCGCGCCACATCGGTCTCGATGCGCTGCTCGTGGGCGAGCGCTCGCGCGTGCTGCGCCACCAGCTCCACCAGCAGCCCGACATTGATCGGCTGCGACGACACCACGGCTCGACCCTCGTCGAACTGCGCCAGCGTCAACAGGTCTTCCACCAGCCGACGCAGCCGGCCGATCTCGGCGTGCATGCCGCGCGCCAATCGGCGCACCCCCTCGACATTGCCGCCATCCGCGCCGAGCAGCAGCATCTCCAGCTCGCCGTTCAGCGCCGTCAGCGGGGTCCGCAGCTCGTGCGAGACATCCGCGACCAATTGGCGCTGCCGATTGAAGGTCGTCTCCAACTGCCGCACCATCGAGTTGAACGACCGTGAGAGCTGGCCGAGCTCATCGTGGGTCGGCGGCTCATCTAATCGCAGCGAGAGATCGCCATCGGCGATGCGGCGGCTGGTGCGCTCCATCGCGGCCAGCGGACGCAGCCCCGCGCTGACCAGCGGACCGGTGAGTGCGGCGGCCACCGCCAGCGCCGCCAGCAGGCTCACCAGCACCAGCGTCTGCGTGCGCGAGACCGCATCGGTGATCGGCTGCGTAGGCGTACTGACCTGCAGGATGGCGACCGTCGCATTGGTGGTGGAATCCACCAGCGGCTCCAGCACCAGCAGTTGGCTCTTCCCATGCCCATCGCGCACGATAGTATAGTCGCCGTCCGCAGGCGCCACCAGCGCCGCCTGATGCAGCGCATCGGCGGGCGGCCTCACCAGGCTGGGAATGGACTGGCCAGTGAACTCCTCGACCTGCTGGCTGGTGCTGAGCATCTGGCCGTCGGCGCTCCAGATCACCACGCCTGTATCGGCGTTCGTCAGACGCGAGACAACCACATTCAATGGCTCGGTCAGGCTAGCGGGGAGCGGCTCCATCTGGATCGAGAGCGCCACACCCGGCCCCGCCGCCGACACCGACTCACGACGCAGAACCTGCGCCGCCAGCCGCGACTCTTTGCGCAGGGCGACCGCCTGCGTCGTCAGCAGCGTATTCTCCTCAGAGATGGAGATCAGCGCGCCCAGGCCACCCAACACCAGCAGCACCAGCGCGAAGATCAGCGCCATCAGCCGAAAGCGCAGCGGAACCCTCGCCACAAGCGACCCGGTCGCCTGGCGCGCTCGCCTGAATCTGCCTGTGAATCTACCCGCCCCATTCCCCACGCGCCCCGTCTCCGCCCGCGGTTCAGCCTTCTCAGCCGTCTCGGCGCGCATCTCAGCGGAGCGCATAGCCGATCCCTCGCACGGTATGCAGCGGCTGGGTCGGCTCATCGCCCAGCTTCTCGCGCAGGTGGCGGATGAAGACCTCCAGCACGTTCTGGTCGCCATCGTAGTCGAATCCCCAGATGTGCGAGAAGATCACCTCCCGCGAGAGCACCTGCCGTGGATGCGCTAGAAACAGCGCCAGCAGCTCAAACTCGCGCGGGGTCAGGTCTATTACGCGCTCCCCGCGTGTCACCCAGTGCGCATCGCGGTCGAGCGTGATGTCGTCGAAGGTCAGCACGTGGTTGGCGGATTTGCCACGGCGGCGTAGCACAGCCCGCACGCGCGCCACCAGCTCTTTGAACTCAAACGGCTTGGTCACATAGTCATCGGCGCCCAGGTCGAGTCCGGCGATGCGCTCGGCGGTAGAAGAGCGCGCCGTGAGCATGATGATGCCCATCTCATCCGATGCGCGCAGGCGTCTGGCAACTTCAACGCCGCTCATCTCGCCCAGCATCACATCCAGAATGGCGATGTCATGTGGCGCCTGGCGGGCAACCTGCAGGGCCTCTTCCCCGTCGTAGGCGACGGAGACGGCGAATCCTTCATATTCAAACCCCATTTGCAGATATTCGACGATGTGTGGCTCATCGTCTACCACCAATATCCGCGCCTGCGGCGTCGCGCTATTCACGCTCATAGGTTCCCCTTCCATCTCTGCCAGGACAGGTTGCGTCGCGCGCAAACACGCCGCGTGTCCGCGCACCCACGGCTGATCGCCCGCCGAGCGCGTGGTAAACGATCCGCCTGTATGTACTGTACCTACAACGAAATTATGGTACGCCAATGCGTCACCTCATCGCGTCACTCGGTCGCGGAAACCGAACGCCACACGGCGTTAGTGTGAGTTTTCCCATCCGTTTCTCAGGATGAGGGGTCAACGCTCGCAAGCCTGCCAGATCGTTCAGGCGCTTGCGCGCACCCGCGTCTACAGCCACCGGCGCGGCGTCAATCCCGAATACGTCGGCCTTCCCGCCTCGGCCCAGCGCGCCAGTGCGCCACCCGCCTGATGTGGCGCCAACCATGCGGATGTCCGTGCTTCCGTCTGGCGGTGAGGCAATCAACCGTACGTATTCAGGTCACGTTCAGGTTCCATTCACCGTCCGTTCAGAATGGACTGCTAGACTTTTTGAGATGACGCTCGGCGCCTCGCCCTCCTGTTCCGCATGCGGGCGCCAGTCAGCTTCCGCTGCCTGACCGAGCAAGCGGCAAGCAACCGAACTGTCCTAGATGAATGCGAGGCGCACACCTGTGGGAGCAGTACCCCAAGACCATCTGGCCGCACAGGCTGACGACTTCGACCTGGCGCTCTTCCGCCGCCTGTGCGAATGGGCGCATACCCAGCCCGACGCGCCCTGTGTGATCGAGGCGGAGAGCGGCCTGACCCTCTCCTATGGCGCATTCTTCGCCGCGACGCTCGCGCTCCGGCGGCGCCTCGGCCCCGCTCCGCGCGCCATCGCCCTCCAGGCGCCCGGCGGCGCGCTGGCGGCCATCACCTGGATCGCCGCGCTGACGGGTGGGCACACGCTCATCCCGCTGCCGACCACCGCGCCTATGCCAGAGATCGTCGCGCTGCTCAAGCGCATGCCCCCCGACACGCTGATGCTGGATGACGCCGCCGACGCGGGCGCCGCGCACCTGACCTGGAAAGCCGCGCAACAGGTCTGCGCGCCCGAACGCCTCACGCGGCGCGATTTCGCTCCCTGGCTTGCTGGCCAGGACGCGCCGCCTGACCCAGCGTCGGCCCCCACGCCAGGCCCCGGCAAGCTCTATCTCTCTACCTCCGGCTCCACAGGTGAGCCCAAGGGCGTCTTGCTCGACGCGCGACACGTCGCCTGGACGGCTGAACAGGTGCGCCTGAACCACGAGTTGACGCCGCTGGATCGCGGCCTCACGCCGCTGCCGTTCTTTCACATCAACGCGCCGGTCGTCAGCCTCGCCGCGTCGCTGCTGACTGGTGGCTCCGTCGTCATCGCGCCACAGTTCAGCCGCAGCGCCTTCTGGGGGCAGATCGAGCGCCATCAGGTGACGTGGGCCAGTCTCGTGCCAACGATCGTCGCGCTGCTGCTCGACCTGTCAGAGCCAGCCGCCGCGCCCGCGTCACTCCGCTTCGTGCGCACAGCATCCGCGCCGCTGCCCGCCGCGCACATGCGCGCCTTCGAGCAGCGCTTTGGCGTGCCAGTCGTCGAGACCTACGGACTGACTGAGGCCGCAAGCCAGATTTGTGCCAATCCAGCGCCGCCGCGACAGCGCAAGCCCGGCTCCGTGGGGCTACCTGTGGGGAACGAGCTGCGCATCGTGCGGCCAGCCGAGGGCGACGACACCACCCTCTACGATGTCGCGCCCGGCGAGATCGGCGAGGTCTGTGTGCGCGGACCAAGTATCATCGCCGCCTATGTGGAAGGGCGCGGCGCCAGCGCCTTTCGCGATGGCTGGTTCCGCACGGGCGATCTGGGCTATCAGGACGCCGATGGCTACCTCTTCCTGACGGGCCGCCTGCGCGATGTCATCATCCACGGTGGCGAAAACGTCTCGCCGCGCGAAGTGGAGGAGACGCTGCTGACCCACCCCGCCGTCACCGAGGCGGCGGTCATCGGCGCGCCAGATCGCATCTTTGGCGAGCAGGTGATTGCCTGTGTGACCTTGCGCGCGCCTTGGACTGTGGCGCTTAATGACAGTCTGCGCGCACTCTGCGCCGAGCGCCTCGCCAAATACAAGCGCCCCTCGCTCATCATCCCGATGCCCGCGATGCCGCGCACCAAAGCTGGCAAGCTGGACCGCCCAGCCCTGCGCGCGCAGTGGGCGCGGCATAGCGAGCCGCAGCCGGTCGCGGACGCGTTGACGCAGCCCGCGCCGCACCCGTCTCCGGTGGCGCGAGCCACGACGAAGTAGGTCTATGCAGACGATCAGTGCTCCAGACAACGCGATGCCACAGCCGCCACAGTCGCACGCAGTCGCGCGCGACCGCAAGCCGCACCTGCGCCAGATTGACCGCTTGCGCATCATCACCGCGCTCTCAGTCGTCGCGGTGCATGTACTCGGCAACAGCACGTTCCTCGACAAAGGCTTCGGCGCGCAGGTCGCGCAGGCGATGTTCATCACCAGCTTCCACTTCACGCGCGAAGTCTTCATGTTCTTGACCGCGCTGGCGCTGACCTACGTCTACTATGGCAAGCCCTTCGCCACTGGACACTTCTGGAAGCGGCGCGCGCTGGGTGTGCTGCTGCCCTACAGCGTCTGGAGCGTCATCTACGTGCTGGCCAATGTGCGTCCCACGTCCATTGGCGCCTTCCTTGGGTCATCGGCGCTCGCCATCCTCACCGGTGACGCCTCGTACCAGCTCTACTACATCCTGCTGACGCTGGAGTTCTACATCATCTTCCCGGTCGTGCTGCGCGCGCTCCCGCTGCTGGCCCGGCGCATCAAGACGACGCTGATCATCAGCTTCACGCTCGAAGTCCTGATCCTGTTCTTCATTCACGACATCCTGCCGAACATCGCGGTCCCGTCCTCGGCCAGCTTCCTGGTCAGCCAGTTCACCGATCGCTTTGTGCTGGTCTACCAGTTCTACTTCGTGCTCGGCGCGCTGACGGCGCTACACCTGCCAGAGATCAAGGCGTTCATGCTGCGGCATGGCCCCTGGATGATCGCGGCAGGGGTGGTCGCGCTGGTCGGACTGGAAATCAACTTCCTGGTCCAGGTCGGCCCATCCAGCGGCGCGATGAGCCGGGCCGTCGCCGTATTGCAGCCGATGATGGCGCCCTACAGCCTCGGCGCGATTGCCTTCCTCTACTGGCTGGCGCTCGTCCTGGCGCAGCGCGTCGAGCAGCGCAAAGCGCTGCGCACAGAGCGCGTCTGGCATCAACTCTCAGATGCGGCTTTCGGCGTCTATCTGGTCCACCCGCTCTTCATCGGCGCGTTCATGTGGATTATCGTGCCGCCTGTGCGCGCCTACCTGCCCGCTGGGCTCATCATCTTCATCGTCTGGGCCATGACGGCGTTCTGCTCAGTGGCATCAACCGTGCTGCTGCTCAGGACACCCGTACTCAGCCGACTCGTCGGTCGGCCCGCCCCCACGCCGCGCTGGCTGGCCCGGTGGCGCGCGTGGCGCCAGCAGCGAACGTCGCTGACTAGGCCGCGGCTGGCGCAAGTGGGAGCCGCTGGCCCAGCGCAGGAGCGTGAACCGTGACCTCACAACACCTCACCCACCCCATCAACCTGCGCGACTACGAGCGCCTGGCGCGCTCCATCATGGATCCGCGCATCTGGGATACCTACGCCCAGGGCGGCGAAGATGAGCGCACCCTGCGGGCGAATGAGCGCGCCTGGGGCGATGTCTGGCTGCGCCCGCGCACGCTGGTAGATGTCACCACCTGCGATATCACCACTACCGCGCTCGGTGCGCCGCTCGCCCTGCCGCTGATGATAGCGCCGATGTCGTTGCAGGCGCTGGCCCATCCAGAGGCCGAGCGGGCCACGGCGCGCGCGGCCAGCGCGCTGGGCGCCACGATGGTCGCCAGCACGCTCTCCTCGCTCCCATTGGAGGAGATCGCGGCGGCGTCGCGCTCTGCGGACGCTGGTGGGCCGCTGTGGTTCCAGCTCTACCTCTACCCGGATGAAGCGTTCAACGTGGCGCTGCTGCGGCGAGTCGAGCGCGCGGGCTACCAGGCGGTGGTGCTGACGGTAGACGCACCGTATATCGGCAATCGCGAGCGCGACCGGCGCAACCAGTTCGCGCCGCCGCCAGCCATCAGCTTCGGCAACTTCGCCGACGCGCCGCACGTCACCTGGACTACGCGCGGGCAGCGGCTGCCGCTGACCTGGCAGACCGTCGGCTGGCTGCGCGCACACACCAGCCTGCCGATCGTGCTGAAGGGCATCCTCACAGCGGAGGATGCGCGTCGCGCGCTCGATGCGGGGGTCCAGGGCATCGCGGTGTCGAACCACGGCGGCAGGCAGCTCGACGGAACTATCCCCACGCGCTATGCGCTGCCAGAGGTCGTCGCGGCGGTCGAGGGGCGCTGCGAAGTCTATGTGGATGGCGGCATCCGGCGCGGCGTTGACATCCTGCGGGCGCGGGCGCTGGGGGCGCGCGCGGCGCTGATCGGCCGCCCGATCATCTGGGGGCTGGCCGCCGATGGAGAGGAGGGCGTGCGCGATACGCTGGGAATCCTGCGCGACGAGTTGACGCTGGCGCTGCGACTGGCTGGTTGCACCAGTCTCGCAGCGGTGGACGCAACGCTGATCGCCGACATCCCGCCGCAGCGCATTGACCTGGACCGAGATATGGACCGAACGAACGAGCAGGCGCCATGCGACGAGTAATGCGACGATGGATGCGATGGCTGCGGACAAGCGGCGCGTTCAGGCCGACGCGACGGAGCGTTCTCGTCTCCGTCTGCATCGCCACCAGCGCGGCGCTTATGATCTCTGTGCTGAGCGGTAGCTCCCAGCTCGAACGTGGCTCGCGCCGCGCCAAAAGCGCTAGCGCGA